>CALDJV010000658.1 GCA_937899305.1 uncultured Cytophagaceae bacterium | reverse complement strand
TTATACAAATTAGAAACATAAATTGGGAAACTTATTTTTGTTTCATCCCTAAGCCGGGTGCTGAAATCAAGGTAGACGGCAAAATACTCAAACGAGGAGATCGAATCACCTTGGATCAAAAGATAGAGTTCTCGAGGAAGGGCGATTACATTCGTATCAAACAACTCAACAGTACCAATGCTCCCATCACTCTTCGAAGGTCGATGACCAACAATGGTCCTCGGGGTAAAATTATGGGCATCATCAGAGATTATATTTTACCTCACAAAGTACGCATAGGCACTAAAGGCAACGAAGCCGTACTCATTGCAAACAACAAAGCCGAACTAAAATTCTTGGCGGCGGGCCTGTTTCCTTATCGTGATACGCTCCAGGCTGAAGTAGTCCAACCGCTGCTTTTTATTGGTAGTTTGGGGAAGTTATTCCTGCGCAAAAAAGGGTTTAGGTGGGCCGCAAAAAAGCCAGATTTTCGCCTCATTTATGGTACCCCTTACCAAGAAATCAAGCTTTCGGCCTCGGTAGATCCCAACTTGATTGTAGTCTATTTAAATGCTAAAGATTTTATGGGTAAATCCATCCATACAATCCATAATGCTACTCTGATTGGCGTATTTGGCAAACGACGCTTGCCCATTGGCAGTTTTAAGCCTGTTTTCATTTCTAAAGTTCCGGCTGAATTGGTAAAAATCATCCAAAGGGAAGCAAACCTTTTGAAGAAACAATTCAAAAAAGATCCACGGAAAGACGATAAAATATTTAAGGAAATCTATGACATCTTGGCCGTCCACTACCAAGCCAGCCCTGATGTGAATTCGCTCAGGCGATGGATCAATAAGACGATTAAATAATGTTTTTTAGTTCGGAGTTTTTTAGTTAGGAGTTGGTAGATCGTAGTTAGTAGTTTTCCTTAGTCCACTAATTGAATGAAAAATGAAAAACGTAAAATGAAAAATAATAGTCGCTTCGCGCAACAATTGAACAATGAGCGCAGCGGAGCAATGTAACAATAAAAAAATGCAACAATAAGCCGAAGGCGGAACAATAAACCCTCAAACACTGAATGAAAACAAGTATTTTAATTGCCTGGGTGGCAAGTTGCTGCCTGCTCCATCATGATGCATTGGCCCAAAGGAAGCTGAGAAAAATTGTGGACGAAACCCAGAGCATCACGATTCATGTAGAAAAACTCAGAAAAAAATCGAACGGAGAAAGTCCTGATCTCAGCCAAACCAAAGTCAAAAAGCAAGTCAATTATTTGCTCTTATTGGGAGTAAGTCAATACGCTCATTGGAGTCCCTTGAATACCCCTAAGAAAGATGCCCAAGACCTCAAACAAATATTGATCACCAAATATGGTTTCGACAAAGGCGATGTGTCTGAGCTTTATGACGAACAATTTACCAAGGCCAATCTGATTGGTAAAATTGATGAAATCAACAGTCTGACCAGGGACTTTGGGGAAGGCCATGACAACTTGATTATTTTTTATAGTGGCCATGGCTACCTGGGTAACCATTCCCAAAGAGGTTACTGGGTGCCTGCTTCGGCCGAAGCAAACAAGGTAGAAGCATACATTCCCATTGATAAAGTCAAGCAATACATCAAAGAATTTTCCAACATCAAGCATATTTTTGTCATTGCAGATGCTTGTTTTTCCGGCGCTTTTTTTACCGATGATATCGCCAAAGATGCTGCACAAACACCAACACATCCCAAATCACGTTGGGTGCTCACTTCTAGTGATATCAACAAGGCCAATGATGGAAAAAGAGGGGAAAACAGTCCTTTTATGAAGGTGCTGTTAAAACATCTTCGGGAATACCAAGGTGCCTCTTTGAATATTGAGCACCTGATTGATCAGGTGAAAAACGAAGATCATGATAAAACCGGGTATAAAGGCCGACGCTTGCTGGGAGTAGGCGATGAAGGTGGAACCTTTTTATTAAAAAACCAACAAACCTCTCCACCAACAAACCAAGCAGATAATAGAGACTAACCAAATCATTCTAAGCTATGAAATACGCCCTTGATTTAAACATTACAAAAGAACTCAATCTCATTTGGCTTACTTTTTTGATGGCTTGTTTTGGTACGCCTAGTTTGCAAGCCCAATGTCCCTCGCCAGCGGGCATCATTGTAGGCCCCGATATGGTTTGCCAAGGCCAAACTTTGGTGCAGTATAACATACCTCATATTACCAATGCCACCAGTTATCAATGGACTTTGCCTTTGGGAGCCAGCATCTTCACGGGTACCCATACCAATCGTATTACCGTTAATTTTGATGATGGTGCCATCAGTGGAAATATCATTGTAAAGGGGTTAAACAATTGTGGAGAAGGGGTCTCTTCGCCTACTTTTAGGGTCACGGTAAAAAACACCATTCCCTCTACTTATCAAATCACTGGTACGGCCATTGTGTATACTCCACAATCTGAGGTCAAGTACTCAGTTTCGATTCCAAATGTAAGCCAATACAAATGGAGTTTACCAGTCGGAGCTGTAATTGTGGGCAAGCAAGACACCAGTCATATTAGGGTAAACTTTGGTATCCAGGCTCAAAGTGGACCCATCACCGTCATTGCTACCAACCCGCAAGATGCCTTTGCCATCAAAAGTATCCCACTACCCATTGTAGTGAGTGCCGCCACTCCTCCCAAGGCCCCCAGTCATCTACAAACCGAGGTATTAGATCCCCCTACCAGCGTACACTTGACCTGGCAAGATAACTCTGATGATGAGGTGGCTTTTTTGGTATACCGCGCCCACACCACCCCCAATCAATTTACCCTGATTCATACTTCTCTGGCCAACCAAACCAGTTTCATCGATTCCTTACTTGCTCCGAATACTACTTATTTTTATAAAATAAAAGCCGAAAGCAGCGCTGGACTTCAATCGAGTGATGGCCTCACTGCCACCATTACTACCATACCTGGTTTTATAAACGTACCCCAAAACCTGCAAGTATTTCCCGCCCCTCAACTACAAGCCACCCTCCAATGGATCAATCAAGCCGCTCAGCTGGAAGGATATGAAATCTATCGTTCCGATGACCATACCCCCTTCACCTTGGTAGCCAAACTCAGCGATCCAGCAATTACCTCGTTTCAAGATGCCAATTTATCGCCACTCACTACTTATGATTACCAAATCCGAGCATTTAACGGAAACAACTTATCTGAATTTAGCCCTCCGGTTACCGTGACCACCCTCGATTTGCCCCCTGCTGCCCCAAATCAATTACGAGCCAATGTTATATCTAACACCACCATTTTGCTACAGTGGAGTTTGTCGAGTGCAGTCAATACGCAAACCCAGTTCATGATTGAACGTTCGCTTGACGCCAACTTGGGTTTTGCCACCATCGATACCCTTCCTGGTACCCAGCGTACTTACCAAGATACCCGCCTGACCAATAACACTACTTATTATTACAGGATGCGCTCCTTCAATGCCCAAGGCACCTCGGCCTACAGCAACTTAAGTAGCGCCATCACCAGCGATTTATCCGCCCCCACCCACCTTACCTTACAAATGCGCAACGATTCTATTTTTGGGGTAAGTATTGGCTGGCGCAACACTGCGAACAACATAGAGGGGTTCGTGATAGAACGGTCCAATCCACTAAACCAAGCAGGATTGTTTGTGAAAATAGCCGAAAAAAAACAGGGCTACCTTGGCCATACCGATTCAACGGGCATCAAGGCCAATCAGACCTATCGTTATCGAGTCAAAACATTCAATCAGATAGCCAGTTCACCTTACAGTGAAATCGTGGCCATTACTACTCCCCAAGACACCTCGGTAGGCATTTCAATTGCTCCTTTTGACCTTCATGTACGCCCTGTATCTGAAAACACGTTATCACTTGTTTGGAAAGGCACGACTGATAGCGCTGATTTTTTCAACATTGAACGCTCAGAAGGAGATACCACCAATTTCCAGAAAATCGCTACAATACCAGCAAGCAATACTGAATTTCAAGACGAGGGACTGACCAATAACCAAACCTATTATTATCGGGTACAATCTGGTAATGAAGGAGGGGAATCGGCTTACAGTAATATAGACAATGCAACGGTCAACTGTAACTTGATATTTGAAATTGACCGCATTGAAGACAACCTCAGAGGGGTATGCGATGGAGGCACCACCCTGATTACGACCACCAGTAACTCCTCGCAAGCTACTTACCAATGGAGGCGCAACGGAGTCAATATACCCCAGGCCACTCAAAGCTTTTATTATGCCCAGACTACCGGAAATTATGATTGTGAAATGAGAGACGGCCAATGTACTCAAACTACGGGTACCGTCTCGGTTTTTGTCAAAGAAACCCCTCGAGTAACTCTGGGGAGGAGGCTGGGGGGAACGATCATACTAGAAACCTCAAGGGTAGATACCATCATTTGGTTTAAAAACGAACAGGTATTGGAAGGCGAACACGAAAAAGCACTCACCATCCGAGAAGCTGATTTTTACTATGCCATGGTGGGGCTCGAGGGATGTTTTTCTACCTCGGTTACTGTATTTATTAAAGATGATCTTATTAACCAAAATGTAGCTTCGTTATCTCAGAGTCATTTGTCAAAAACGGTTCGTACCTATCCCAATCCCTGCCAAGGTCTGCTACACGTCACGGTTCAAAACCCCACCACAGGCCCATATCAATTTTGGTTGGTTGATGTCTTTGGCCATACCCATGGGCACCTTTCTGGGTACAAGGCTCAACAGGTTTTACAAAAAAGATGGAACCTTGAGCAGCTTCCGGCTGGGGTGTACTTTCTAAAAATACAACTGGGTAACCAACTAGGCAGTAAAGTGATCTTTAAATATTGAAGTTTTTAAAAGTCCAGCACGCCCAGATAAAAGTCTGACCTATTGATGTTACCTAGGTCACGATCACCAAAAAGCAACACTCTACGCTTTGCCGGCTCGTAAATAATTGAACGGGTACTTTCGTTGTAATTGGTTCCAATCAACCTTACTTCGCGCAGCATAAAGTCGCGAGCCAGCCTGACATACAGCATATCCTGACCACTGAAAGGGCTTCGATTTGACCCTACGACGATGAGTGATCCATCATCCATTTCAGTAAAATCAGTCAAAAGATCATCGCTAAAATTCCCGCTCAACAAGGTAAAGTTGATGGTTCCTACCAATCCAGAGCCTACCTTGGCCACATAAGTAGAGGAAGGCCCCTGAAAGCCCAATAATTTAATGACATCCAATAGATTCTTCTTTTCAGCAGCGGTTAGACCAAGGTCATTGGAGCAAACACTCAAGGTATCCAAGGTTACACGGCTAATCAAGGCGATGTTTTTATCGCTCAACTCTCTGGCTTGCACTACCTTCCCCTTGAGGCATACGTCGCCTTTTTTGGTAAGCAAACGAATGATCTTTTCACTCACGGTATTCAACCTCAAGTCTAGTTTGAGCACAATAGGCTGCTCGGCCAGGCTTCCCCCCAACAACAGTTCGGTGTCGCTGGTCAGGGTCAACGATTCTCCATCAAACGCTCCGGAATTGATGGTCTCAATCAAATGACGGCTTTTGAATACCCCATTGGCAGTGTAAGTATCAATAAAAGACGTACCTCCAATGTTACTCAAGACTAAAAGATCTCCTCCCACTTCTACCACTCCCTTGTAGCGCTCGTCGTCTTCCTGCGAATACAGGCCATTGCTCCAAACCAACGCCCCCTCCAAATTTACCTTCAGAATAAATGCGTTTTGCCGGGTAGGGGCATCTTGCTGATGCCCTACAATGACATACCCAGAAGCATCGCTCAGGGCAATGATTTTGGTCACGACAAGTAATGCGTTTCCCAAATCTATAGTTCTCGACCACATTTCATAGAGATTAGGGCCAATTCGGGTGAGATGTAGTTTACTAAAATTGCGTCTTCCAGCCAATAGGTAACCACCTCTTTCGGTTGGGGTCATTGTAAATCCGATTTCTTCTTGGTGGTTCCCAAAAAACCTTTCTTGCGTTCCCGAAAGTGGCACTACCTTGGGAATGATTCGTAGACGCCTAGAGAGGGTGTCAGTCACGTTGCTATTGTTTTTGGTATTGACCAATCTTACGGTGTAAACTCCGGATTTTGTATAGTGATGTACCGGATTTTTTTCTTGGCTAGTGGTACCATCGCCAAAATCCCAAAAAAAATCAGCCGCCATTTTGGTGCTTTGCTCATAAAATTTGATGGGAGTGTCTACCTGCCCCAGGGTGTCTACCACAAACCCTGCCTTCAATCCTATAAATAACCGCTCTTGGGGGTATTGGCATTGAGCACAACCCAAGCCAAAGAATAAACCTGATATCAGCAAGCGTAAAAATTGTATATAAGGGGTTTTGAATGTCATCGCTTGGCATTTTAAAATTTATACAACAGGGTAATTTGTCCACGCCCCAGCAATGGATCAATGGTAGGTTGCAAACTAAAGCGAGCCACTCTAGATTTTGGGCTCCTAAACAATGCCGAGGCCACTGCTTTGCCGGTTCTTTTTTTAGTCGCCCGTCGCTGATTCCGAAACCCTTTTATGATCGCAATGAGGGCATCGGTGGTCCATACGGCAAAGCCTGCTGCCAAAAAACCCAGCACGGTATAAAAGTGCTGCTCCGATTTTCTAAAATAGGCTTCATGGGTTTGGGGATCATCGGCTTCACGCAGGTCATGTTTTCTTTGAAACTTTCTTGATTCTATATAAAAAAACGGGCTCGCAGCCAGTAACCCTCCAGTAAGCACCGTCACCCAACCATATACATATCCACCATGCACCAAATGATCCCCCAAACCAGGAAGCAGCAATGACCTCAACGCCTGTTTTGGACCTCCCTTGATTACTTTTGGTAACTCGATGGCCTCTATTTTATAGACCATTTCTTGCCCATCAAAATCAGAATTATCTGTTAAAAAAGACCAAATAACCTCTTTGTTATTTCCTGGCTTTACCCTGGAGCCTACATCACCTATTACCTTGTGCATTGTATCTACCGGACCCGGCTTTTCGCCTCCTCGATAATACATCAAGCGTACCTTATAAAATCTTTGATAAGGGTCTTGCAAATGATATTTAATTCTCAACACCGATTTTACGGTGTCTAGTCGTACCCTGGCAATTTTTAGGCGGGCCTTTTTAGGCCAAAAACGCAATTGGGCTGCAACATTGGGCACCTTGGCCAACAATAACCCGGTACACAAAAACAAGTAGAAGTAAAGTCTTGGGATTTTCATAACATAGAGTGCATTGCTTGACAAAACTGTGAATGAACTACCAGAAATAAGTAGTGTCAAAGGTTACGCAATTGAGCCATATAGCCATTAAGTAACGCGTTCGCAATAACTGTCTGATTTAGTTTTATCCCTCTTCGCTACACTTCGTTCCTTTTTAGCCGTTGGCAGAGCTCGGCACAGCAAAGCTGTAGCCATCGGTTTTGCCCGTAGCCCTGCTACGAGCGCAAAAAGCGCCTCGTTTAGCTTTAAGTAATTTCACTAAAACCTCGACACTTATTTTGAAAGAGTTACTAAAAAGGCCAAATTTGCGTAATTTCAGGTAGTATTTTACCGCCTCTAAAATAGGGCATTCTGCGTCAAATTTCGTTTTTTGTAGAAAGAGAATACTTGCAGAGTTACGCCCAATTCAGCAATTAGTGTATGTTTGAACCTGATTTCCCAAAAAGTTTAAACCCATACTTAAATCTTAGCTATGAAAACGCATTTACTCGCTTGGCTCACCTTATTTATTTGGCATGCTCTCCCAGCTTCCATCATCCATTCCTCAAACCCAATTGCCCATTTTGCCAAAACTAGTTGGGCAACTCAAGCAGATGACACTGATAGGTGCGATTTGGTCATCTTGCTACAAGCCGATACCCTCATTGTGTGTGCGGGCAATGCTGCCTTGCTCACCACCACCACCAATACGCCTGATGTTACCTACCAGTGGACGCGAAATGGAGTCGATATTCCCAATAGCAATGTGAATTTTTATTATGCCACCACTACTGGGGATTATGCCTGCCAAATAAGCAATGGGGCCTGTACCAAAACCTCAGAGTCAGTATCCATCGTGGTCAAAGAAGCCATTGAAGTCAAACTGATGCAAATAGGAGGTTTTTTGTTTACTTCAAACGTGACCGCAGATGCTTATTATTGGCACAAGGACGGCCAACTGGTAGAAGATCAAGACCATTTCCCTACCGATTATCAAGCCTGTTGCTCAGGAAGTTATCATTTGGTGGTAGAACAAGACGGTTGCTTTGGAATGTCCAACATCATTGTCTTGGTTGCTGAGGAACCCAACCCTACCAGCCTGGTCCAAAACCAGCTATCTAAAGTCATCAAACTATCCCCTAATCCAGTGACTGACCAAGCCTACTTTACGCTTTCTCACCCTACCAACGGACCATACCAACTCGAGGTGCTGGACTTACAGGGGAATAATTGTCTGAAAATGTTGGGGATCAAAAACAAACCAATTTTACGCCAATCACTGGATATGACTCATTTACCTGCGGCTACTTACTTTCTCAAAATACAATTGGGCAAACTAGTAGGGGGAAAAATGATGGTGAAGTATTAGCTAAAAATCCAGATGGCCAAGAAAAAAATCATTCAATTGATCGAAACGCTGGCCACTGCCCAAAAACAATACCCGGTTTCTGGTCGGGTCATACCATATATTCCGAGCTACTTCGTTGTGCTGGGTACCAATCAATCGCAGGTTTTCGGGTAACAAATTCAATTGCTTGTCAAACTTGATCAATACCATGTCTTGGTTATTGAAAGGGTTGTCGTATTCGCCGATGACCACCAGGGAACCATCATTCGTTTCGGTGAGATCATGCAAAGACACACTATCCAAGTAACTGATCAATGGCTTCCACCGAATGGTATTACCAACTGATGCCACCATCTTGATCACAAAGGCAGTAGATACCCGGCGAACTGTATCCACATCATCTTGGTTGATGGGTAAATTACCCAGCCCCTGCCCCAACATAGAAGGATTGAAGGTAGTGATACCCAGGCTCTTTAGAAAATCCCGTACCCCTTGAGATACATTTTCGGCATCAACCGAACCTTGCCCAATCAACACCAAATTATGGTCCTCCAATTCTACTACTTTGTTCACTTTTCCAGTAATGAGTATATCTTCCTGGTTGGTCTGAATCGCCACTCTTTTGGAGGCCAGCGAGTTGAAATCCAAATCAGTCCGGAGCACGCCTGGCTGCCTCTCAATACTTCCTCCAAAAACCAACTCATTTTTATGCGTCAGTAATATAGATTCAGCTTCAAAACTGCCCAAAACATTTCGGCTTTTTTGGGTACCATTGCGAGCGTAGGTATCAATGAAAGAAATGCCCTTGGCTTTCCCCAACACCAACAGGTCCTCTCCTACTTCTACCACTCCCTTATACAGCTCATCTTCACTTTCAGCGTTGAGTCTCCGCTCCCACTGCTTTGCTCCTTGGGCGTTTACCCTTACCACAAAAGCATTGTGGGTATTGGGGCATTAGTGAGCGGTACATTATTTGTCAAGTCTTCCCAAGAATTCTAATAACCT
>CALDJV010000657.1 GCA_937899305.1 uncultured Cytophagaceae bacterium | reverse complement strand
TTTAAAAATTCACGAATTACACGCTTGTGGCACACAAAATTCTTATCATATTCTTATTCATTACTTTATCTTTTTCGGCTGAGATAGTTTGGGGGCAAAATCAAAAAATCAATAGTTTGAAAATCCTGGTAGATGAGGGCAAAAAGGATCAAAACCAGGTAGGTATTCTCAATCGACTCAGTACTTTGCTCAAAACAAGCAATGCTCAAGAAGCCGAACGTTACGCTCAAAAAGCGCTTAAGTTATCACTGGACATATTTTATACCATTGGCCAGGCCGAAGCATATACCAACATGGGGGATTTATCGGCTTCTTACCGTGACGATTACCTACAAGCGGCCAAGTATTACGAAAAGGCTTACGACATCTATCGAGAACTGTACAAAAACAACCAGGTTGAAAAATGGAAGGTATATCGTTTTTTGACCGAGAACGCGATTCCTACCTATAACAAACTCACCGAAAAGCCTAAACGACGCAAGTATCGCAAAGCGCGTAAATATTATCAAACACTTTACGTTGAATTTACCGAGTACCTCACTTTTATAGCCTCCGACACTAAAGAAAAGCTCATCGATAAGGAAGTAGAATTGAAAGACAAAGATGTAGAACTGAGAGCCAAGGAAAAAGAAATTTCAACTAAGCAAAACGAACTCCAAAAAATTGATACCCGGCTCAAGCGGGCTGGTCAGGAACTCAGGCAACGCCAATTGGTTCAAAAACTCCTCGAACTAGCCAAAGACAGCTTGTCCGATAGTTTGTTCATTGCCGAATCTATCCGGCTAAAACTGGTAGATAGTTTGGTACTCAAAGAACTGGAAATTAAAGACAACAAGCTGAAAATTCAGGAAAACGACTTACAGTTACTGAAACAACGACAAACCGTAGAAAGGCTCGAGAATGAAAAAGCACGCCAAAGAACCTTGATCATATCATTTACGGTGGGCGTAACTTTGCTACTCACCCTGGCCTTTGTGCTCTATCGTAGCAATCGGCTACAAAAACGGTCCAATGCATTACTTACTGAACGCAATGAGGAAATTGAACAACAAAACGAAGAAATTAGGACCAAAAACGATCAAATAGAAACCAAGAACAAAAAAATCACTGAGAGCATCAACTATGCCCAGCGTATCCAAAAAGCCATTTTGCCCGATCATGCGGCTATCAAAGCACTGTTGCCCAATTCTTTTGTGTATTATCGTCCTTATCAGATCGTAAGCGGAGATTTTTATTGGTTTGGCATTGTGGGTCGTAAAATTGTGTATGCTGCAGTAGACTGTACTGGGCACGGAGTACCGGGAGCTTTTATGAGTATGATTGGGAGCGCGCTGCTCAACGAAATTGTCAAGCAAAAACAGATTACCGAACCTCAAATTATTCTTAATCACCTGCACATAGGTATCCGCGATTCGCTACGTCAAGAAAAGACCCACAACCAAGATGGAATGGACATGGCCATTGTGGTGATTGATACCGAAACCTATCAAATGGATTTTTCAGGTGCCAAAAACCCACTGGTGTACGTTCAGGATGGAGAGTTGCATTTTATTAAGGGCGATCGCTATCCGATTGGGGATGTCATCAATAAAAGTGAGCGGGATTTTACCAAACACACCATTCAGTTAGACAAATCTACTACTTGTTATATGTTTTCGGACGGATACCAAGACCAATTTGGGGGTCCCGAAAAACGCAAATTTATGGGCAAACGTCTTCGTCAGATGCTGCTCCAAAACCACCATTTAGATTTTGCGCAACAAAAAGAAATCTACGAAAAAACCTTGGTAGAGTGGATTGCTGATACGGGGCAAATTGACGATGTTTTACTCATTGGGTTTAAATTTGACCAGGAAGTCGTGCAAAACGCAAAGAACAATTATATTCAGGCGAAAACTAGAGAAAATGTATAGTATTTTAGGTACAGGGCCCTATATTTATAGCCAGATCAATACTGTATAAACTCATGAAAAAAATTGTGATCATTACTGGATTTATTTTGTCCTGTTTTCAACTGAATGCTCAGATGAACTCTCCTCGCATTCAGGAGATTCTTAAAATTGTAAAAGCTCAGAAACCCATTCCAAGGAGCATTTTCTTAGATCAACAGGATTTACCTGATTTGAAACTATCTTACGAAAGTAATACCCGTAATGTATGGGTACTCAAAGACCGGGATAAAGTTGCACCAGAACAAGTTTTTGACATTCGTTTGCAATTCAAGTCTCGCAAAAAAGCAATGGCTTTTCATCAGGAATACCTCAAAGAAAACTCGGAATCGGGTCTTTTAATCACTGAACCCAAATTTAGCGTAAAAAAAGTAGCTGACTTCAAAGTATACCGAGGAGTGCAGCAAGAAAAAATGATGGAGGCCATGGGACTCAAAGGCTTTACGGCCTATTGCTTTTTGATGGTAGTCAAAAACTACTTTGTAAAGGTATACGTATCGTGCAAGGTAAAATATGATTATAAACAGCTGGAACCTTTACTAAAAAAGATTGCCCAACGGATCAAAGATCAATAGATCTAATTACCATATATTTCAAAGTGTTTTTGGGGTTCGGGTACATCATCAGGTCATCCCTTTGAAGAAACAGGTACTTTTACCAATCTACTGATAGAATAAACCGACATAAATGCTTCCCCTAAACGCACCAATTGACCAAACAATCTATGGCTGAGTTTGGTTACACGGTTATTTTATATCATATTACGCTATTTTAACAATACCATGGATAACAACTTCGAAAATGAATTTGCAACGATTGTATATGATCAGACGCAACAAGTCTTAATGCTTACCTGGCATCGTTTTGCTAAAGAAGAAGCATTTAGAACGGTGATGACTAAATTTTATGACTTAACCGAACAAACCAAATGTAACAAGTGGTTTTTTGATAGTCGTAAACAAGCCCTGATCTCTCCCAGTGATCAAAAATGGACCATATCGGAAGTAATGCGACGAAAACTGCACGAAATCAAGGCCAGAACGGCCGTAGTCATGCCCGAAAACTTATTTATGGAGGTATCGGTCAGTAAGATTTCTCGTGAAATAGAACAACAAAGTGAAGACCCTAATCCCAGCGAAAACCTCCATCATTTCAAGACTCCCGAAGAAGCACTTGCCTGGCTCAATCAATAGATTCTGACTGCTCCTCTCAAAATCAGCCAGCTTTTTCTTATTATTACAGTATGAAGCACCTCAAAACCCTTGCCGAGTACTGTCAAACCATCAACATTTCCCTTCCCTTACACCCTTACTTTGATATTAGAAGTTTTCAGGAAAATATGCCCTCGGTACATCCCCAAATGCCGCCCTTTCGCCACGAGTTTTATGCCATTGCCATCCGCCTAGCAGGTGAAGGAATTGCTGTTTCTGGTGCTCATACTAATTTCCCGCAAGGTTCTACTATTTTTTTCAACTCTCCTTTTCAGATCATTTCTTGGGACATTGTCCCCGATTGGCAAGGCTATTACATCATGTTTACTCAGGATTTTCTCGCTCAAAACCCTTACTTTGAACATTTGCTGGAAGACTTTCCTTTTTTGCGCCTGGATCAATCTATTCCATTTACGATCAACCAAGCCGATATTGCCCAGGTATTGGCGGTTTTTGAGCATATTCACCAAGAGTATCACAGTCAAAACCAAGATAAATTCTCCCTCATTGGAACTTATACCCTGTTGTTACTGCAGTATGTCAAGCGGTATTTTGTGGCTCAAGTTGGTCTAAAAGAAGCTGAAAAAATGATTCGCACTACTGACCTAAAAATTGTGACTCGTTTTCAGACCATGATCCAAACCAGTTTTTACCCTGACAAATCCTCGCTGGCTTCGGTCAAATTACACTCTCCCAGTCATTATGCCGAACAGCTCCACCTCCACCCCAATTACCTCAATGCGGTAGTCAAAGACATTACCGGGCATACTGCCTTGAGTCATATCCATCGCCATATCTTACAATTAGCCAAGTCGTACCTGGCCCAAACGCATATGAGCGTCAAAGAAATTGCTTATACCTTGCATTTCGATGCCCCCAATAATTTCAATGCCTTTTTTAAAAGACACACCCAAACCACTCCATTGACCTATCGTAAGTCGCTTCACCTTTGAAATTCATACTTCTTGCTTTGTTTCTAACAACTGATTCATTGTCTCATTGCGGACCTTTGTAAAAGACAAAACAAACAAATAAGCAATGAAATATTTTGGATGGATGCTTTTGGCTAGCCTCATTTCGCTTACCGCAAAAGCCCAGCACAATCAAACCAAAAATTCCCCGAAAACAACAATGGAAACAGTTAATCAAGTAGTTACCCGAATGTTTGTGGCCACTGACCAACATCAATGGAACCAAGTAAAAGCCGCTTTTGCCTCACAGGTTGTATTAGATTATTCCTCTTTTACGCAACAGCCTGCTGCTACCCTTACTCCTCAACAAATCACCGATGCGTGGAAAGGCGTACTGCCTGGTTTTGAGCATACCCACCACCAGTTGGGTAATTTTCTTACTACTATAAAAGACAACAAAGTCCAGGTATTTTGCTACGGCACTGCAACCCATTACCTCAAACACCAACAAGGGAACTTGTGGACAGTAGTAGGCACCTACGACTTTGACCTGGAACAAACTGGAGGTACTTGGAAAATCACCCATATGAAGTTCAATTTCAAGTACCAGGCAGGCAATGAAGGGCTGCCTCAGCAAGCCATTGCCCGAATAAAGAAGTAAACCAGTATCAACGTAATCATCCAAATCTCTATTTATCTCATCCGATGCAGGCATATTTATTCATCATTGGTTTGGCTGGCTTGTTGACTTGCCAAACTGATGACCAGAAACAGATAAAATCAAAAAACAAATCTTCAGAAACCATGAACACTACTCAACAGGCTGCCGAAACAGGTCAAAAAAACAAAGCCACTGTTCGCCGATTTTTTGAGCTTTTAGAAAAAGAAAACATCACTGATTTGGTGAACCTATTTGCCGAAAATGGGCAACAAGTCAACCCTTATGCTTCTGGACTATTTCCAGAAGGAGCCAAAGGCAAAGCAGCCATCAAGGCTTATTGGGAACCAGTACCGGGTAATTTTGCTGGAATGGCATTTCCCATTCACGAAATCTACGCTATGGAAGACCCTCACATTGTATTTGTGAAATACTCGGGAAAAATCAAGCTAAAAAATGAAGCGGGTACTTATGAAAACGAGTACTATTCTACCTTCAAATTTGATAGTGAAGGGAAGATCATCGAATACGTGGAAATTTTTAACCCCATCGTAGCCGCTCGTGGTTTTGGGCTATTAGATAAAATTAAATAACCTATGAATACTATCCAACAAACCCTTATTGGGGTACTCGTAGCAAGTTTGCTATGTACTGCTTGTCAGAAAAGTGCTGACAATACGGAAAAAACAACCAAGAAAGATTCAACAATGCAGGAGGTTCAATCCAATACGCCTTCTCCTCAATATTTAAAATCAACAAACAAACGCATGGAAAAAGTAACTTTTAAAAGCGAAGGATTAAACCTGACCGGAAACTTGTATTACCCCAAAGGATATGAAATGGGAAAAGCCTACCCTGCCTTGGTAGTGTCGGGAAGTTGGACTACTGTAAAAGAACAAATGGCGGGTTTGTACGCTCAGAAACTCGCTGAACAGGGTTTCATTACCTTGGCTTTTGATTTCCGCAACTTTGGCGAGAGCGAAGGAGAACCCCGTTACTACGAAAGTCCCACGCTTAAAACAATCGATGTAAAGAATGCAGTAGGCTTTTTAGAAACCTTGCCCGAAGTATCGAAAGCACAAATTGGAGCCTTTGGGGTGTGTGCTGGGGCTATGTATACATTGATGGCTGCCGCCGAGGATGATCGTATCAAAGCAGTGGCCACGGTAGCGGCTTGGCTACACGATGCCGAAGCGGTCAAATTATTTTACGGAGGCGAAGAAGGAGTACAGGCCAAGATCACTGCCGCCAAAGCAGCCAAGGAAAAATATGCTCAGAGTGGGGTGATAACATACATTCCTTCTATTTCTACTACCGATAAAAGCACTGCCATGTTTGGCCCCTATGATTATTACCTCAACCCAAAACGAGGAGCCATTCCTCAGTGGAGTGCCGATAAATTTGCCGTCATGTCTTGGGAAGACTGGCTCACCGCTAACCCAATGACCAGTGCCAGTAAAATCAAGGCCCCTACGCTCATGGTACATTCAGACGGAGCAGTATTGCCTAATTATGCCAAAAAATTCTACGAAAAACTCGGCACTTCTGACAAAAAACTGCATTGGATGGAAACCGAGCTAGAATCTCCTTATCATCAGTTCAATTATTATGATCAAGATGCTGAGGTAAACGAATCGGTGAAAGAAGTCAGTAGCTGGTTTCAGGCCAAACTGAAATAGGCCAGTAATATCGCAGAAAATTACTTTGAGACTTCGAGCGTTCACTCGAAGTCTTATTTTCTGAAGCGAATGGTATTGACAAGCTCGGTAAAAACTTTTTTATCAAAAGCTCCGGCCATTTGCATTCCTTGTAGCATTACCAGGCTATCTTTGGTAGCAACTATGGTAACAACCAAATGCACACCCTCTTTGTCTTCTATTCTACCAGCGGCTACAATCTCATGGGCCTCATAGCCGTTTACTTTTTTGGCTTTGTTGCTTATCACCTTGGTCAATACCACTCCATACTTTGCTACTTCCAAAACTGCCTGCTCAGCAGTCTTTTTGATTGGGCTAACTCCATCATTTGGTAAAGAAATAGCCAACAAAAACTGGGTATTTTTTTTGGTTTCTTGGGCATCTTTGGGCAAATAAAAATACATGCTTCCACTGTATCTATTGAACTTTAGCTTTGTTTTGGTATCGTCCAAGCTGAAGATACTATGGGCAAAAGGATCTACTTTTTGATCTTTTTTATACGTTGCGTTAAAAATAGCGGTTTTCAACGCTTTTCCTACTTGTTGGTCTGAGGGAGCATAGTTGGCAGTGAGTGAGACCGAAAAGGTAGAATCACCAAATACCAATTGATGGCTACGCAAGGTTGGAACGCCCTCAACGTGTATATACAGGGCGGGGTATCCATCAATGGTCAATTTTTGAAAATCCAGCACGGTTACCCCCTTGGCTTCAAAATTTTCTTTTTTGTAATTCCGGGTATTCGAGTAAAAGTTTCCTCCATCCAAATCCATGATTTGAATCATCGCACTTTCTCCCACTTCAAACCCAGCAAAGTTTTCTCCTGGTATTGCACCTTCGGGCGGGGTCATCCAAATTTTGGTGCCAGGCACATTTACTTTTTTCTGGCTATAACCCAATAGGCTGATCACTAACAATGTCGTTACTAAAATTATTTTTTTCATGTTTGATTTTTACTTAGTTTGATACTTTTGATACTGTAAATATAATCTTGTCAATACTCATATGTCCTCCGTACTTCAACAATATTTTAATGCCATCTCTCCATTAAATCAAGTCACTTGGGAGCATATCTCGCCTTTGTTTCAACCGGCCAGTTTACAAACCCACGAATACTTTGCCCAGCAAAATGTCACTGCTCAAGAAATTGCTTTTTTGGAATCGGGTTGTGTGAGGGCTTTTTTTACCAATGCGGAAGGCAAAGAATACAACAAACAATTTTTTGTGGGGCCTAGCATCATTGGGGCGTATACTTCATTGTTGCAAGGTACTCCCAATCTCATCCCTTAACAGGCCCTTACCGATTGCAAAATTTGGGTAGTACCCTATCAACCCTTGATGCAAGCCTACGCTCAATTTCACGATTTAGAGCGTTTGGCTCGAAAAATTGCTGAGTACTATTTTTTGGAAAAGGAACGCAAAGAATTGGAAATGGCCCTACAAGATGCTACTCAACGCTATTTCAACTTTCGTGAGCAGTTTCCTACTCTGGAGCAACTGATTCCTCAATACCACATTGCCTCTTACTTGGGTATTTCGGCTACCCAGTTGAGCCGTATTCGTCGAAAACTCACCAATCAGAAATGAGGCAGGAGGTATCATCGGGTTGGCACTTTGACATTGAATGGATCGTCATCAATAACCGTTTTTTTGAATAAGGTATGAGGATTCAACCAGGTGTTCTAACTACCGTTTTAGGAAATAACTAATTGGTTATTTCTTGGTATAAACTTCGCCTCCTTCTATGATTTTCTGAACTTGCATAATGACTTCAAAAAACGTATCCAGTTTATCTTCAGGAACGGTTTGTTGTACCGCATGATTGAATTTAAGCACGGTTTGTCGAGCATCTTCTCGCCCCGCTTTTCCTTTGTCAGTCAAGAAAATTCGGAAGAAACGACGGTCTTTGGTATCTTGAACTTTATAAATCAGTCCTTCGTTTTCCATATTTTTCAGCGTACGGGTAATACTTCGTGCCTCCAACCCAAGCAATGGAGCTATTTTGGTAGAAGGAGTCCCTTCTTCTAAATCTATGTTCAATAAAATATACCCTACCGATACTGTTACATTGAATCGGGCTGCTTCGGCATTGTACATACGGGCAATGGCGTGCCAAGTGGCCTTGATGTGAAAATCTATAGTTTCTTCTGGCTTCATTCGTTTCGTGTTATTCTCTACTAGATAACTCGCAAAATAGCAAAAAATATTGTGCATGCATACTATTTTTTGCTCACTGAGGCCAATAATCGCAATGAATGCATCGATTTACCTTCGAAAAAGGCCTTTTTAACCCAGATCATTCCAAAATGCTTTGCGCTCGAGTACTACTCGCCGAATGATTTTCTCGATTTGCCCCAACTCAATCGGATTCAAGGGGCAAGTGGCCAAGTGACGGATCGGTAAAGCGTTGTAAATGGAAGTATAAAACACCATGGCGGTAATATAGGAGCCCACTTTAGTGGGATGGCTACGGTCACTTTCCCAGAGCTGGAGCCGATGGTTTTTGTTGTGTACTTGTTGCCATACATTTCCTACTGGGGCAATTTCACATTTGATTTCGTCAGCAATCATTTTATGAATGCGAGTCAGGGTACTTTGGGCTTCTTCAGAATTGGAAAATCGTTCAAAGTATTTTTGGTCCCCTAGCTTTACGTTCAGAGTACTGGAATATTCTCGAGCCCAAAATAAAAACAAAAGTAAGTTACTCTTTTTAGCTTTGGACCAATGGTGCAGTGAACGAATTGCATTAAACATTTGGCTTTGATTGGTCAAAGGCGTGGTGCTTTGTTCCTGAAGTACGATCCAATCAAATGCTTCACGCCGAATCAAAGACTCCAACGATTCGTTTTTGCTATGATCGGTCAACCGCACTCCTCCCCTGGCTACGGTTTTTACCGTGGCTTTTTTACCGTTCAATGAAGACAATTTGGCAAACACCTTAGGCAAGGCATTATAGTAAGTGTAACTATTTCCTAGAAACAAAACCTTGATATTGTTTTGAGAAGGTTTGACTATCAGGGGCAGGTCTTCACGAGATTCGGAAGGTTGGTGATGGCAACCAGACAAAAGAATTCCTAGGGTAATAGAATATAAAAGCAGTCGTAATGTCATTTACTATTAATTTGTGGTGGTCTGATAAT
>CALDJV010000656.1 GCA_937899305.1 uncultured Cytophagaceae bacterium | reverse complement strand
ACTGTGCCAAAGTTCTGAAATGGGAAAGTAATTATTTTCTTATCCCTTAGTTGATAGGCAGTAGCTAATCCTATAGCACCGCCACCTACCACAATCACATCAAAATTTGTGTTGGTTTGAGTCATATAATTTTAGGTTTAGAATGTTCTTAGGCAAAATAGTATAGAGGTAAGCACACTTGTTTTAAAGCAGTTTAACACTAATCTTAAAAGGAATGAGTAAAATTACGATAAAAGAAAACATTTGTTGCACTAGTATAAAATAGAATTACTGATAATCAGGTACTTACTATTAAGTTCATCGAAAGTATAGACACAGTAATCCCACTGACAGGAAATAATTAGAAAATTTGGGGTGGTCAATTGTATACGAAAAGACAATAAAGAGGAAGCATTACCAATAAGAGCGGGCAATGATGATTGCAATAAAAGGTAAGGATTTCAAAGAACAATTTTTTTTAATGTGGATAGATGGTGTTCTTTTATTTGTTGTTTGCCCATCTGGCGCGACACAATCTTTATTGTATGAAGCGCAAGCTAATCTTTTTTTTGAATTTAACAAATAGTCATTCTGCAATATTCTGATCACTGCATAGGTTATGAACGCACTCGAGAGTCAAGCAAATGTTAAAATACTGAACTTTTGTCAGGCAAAAAATAACATTTTTTAACACAAACAAGTCATAATGACCTGTTTATAAAGCGTTTGGCACTTCAAAATCCGTTGGTACAGCCATTGATAATGAGTAATTAAATTTGATTTTTTAAACCAACAAAACACTAAAACTATGTCACTTATTCAATGGAATAAAAACCAGTTTTTTCCTGAAATATCAAGCTTTGTCAATCACTTTCTCGATGATGATTGGTTTGCAAAAAGTAGCCAACTACCTGCAGTCAATGTAAAAGACAATGAACACGACTATCAGATCGAGGTAGCAGCTCCAGGATTAAACAAAGAGGATTTCAAGCTTTCGCTGGACAAACGGGTATTGACCATTGCTTCGGATAAAGAAACCGAAAACGTAAGCACATCACCCGAAGACAAACCGGACAACACTAAATATACGCGACGAGAATTCAGCTATCAATCGTTTCGGCGTTCGTTTACTTTGCCAAAAGATGTCAAGCAAGATGAAATTTCAGCCAATTACGAAAATGGCGTACTCAACATTACGGTTCCCAAGCAAGAAATTGCTCAAGACACGGGAGCAAAAACCATTAGTATTTCATAATTTATAGTCTAATTTCGAAAGGAAAGTGGACATTGCTACTTTCCTTTTTTACTTTAGCAGACTAAATAATCTATGGTTTAAACGTCTGAAAGGCGTGTTAAAATTTGTTAAAAATTGAATCACATACAATCTAATCATATATGTTGATCGTATGGTAGATGAATAAGAAGTTTATCTTATCATACATATAACTAAAAAATAATAAAGTTAAACACAATGATGAACAAAAAAGGATTTCTATCACTACTTTTAGTAGCATTATTTGCAAGCGGAGTCACCTTGGGGGTTTATAAAATCGCTGGGTTCGATCGCAACGAAATTGTTTTACAAGAGGCGGGCGAAGATTCTGATCTTCCGCAAGTGCGTTTTGCCAAAGGAGGCAACTCCAGTACTCCGGCCGACTTTACCCAGGCTGCTGCCAAAGCCACTCCAATGGTGGTACATATTATGGCTACGCAAAGTGCCAATCGCCGCAGTAGCCAACGTTCAAATGATATTTTCAGAGAGTTTTTTGGTGATCGTAGAGGAGGCGATGGATTCCGTCGTCGTAGCCGACCTGCTCAATCATCAGGTTCAGGGGTGATTGTAACCAAAGATGGATACATTGTGACCAACAATCACGTAATTGAGAATTCTAGTAAGGTAGAAGTCATCTTGAATAACAAAAAAACGTATGATGCAAAGATCATAGGTGCCGATCCTTCTTCGGACTTGGCGTTGTTGAAAATAGATGCCAAAAACTTACCTGCCATTGTATTTGGAAACTCTGACAAAGTAAAGGTAGGCGAATGGGTATTGGCAGTAGGTAATCCATTTAACCTGGAATCTACCGTAACTGCAGGAATTGTAAGTGCCAAAGGGCGTAGCTTGAACATGCTACAAAGAGGAGCAGGCGAGTTATCAGCCATTGAGTCGTTTATCCAGACCGATGCCGCCGTAAACCCTGGTAATAGCGGAGGGGCTTTGATCAATACCAAAGGCGAACTCATTGGTATCAATACTGCTATTGCAACTCGTACTGGTTCATTTGCAGGCTATTCGTTTGCCGTACCTACCAGCATTGTACGCAAAGTCATGAAAGATTTGGTAGAGTTTGGTACGGTACAACGAGCTGTATTGGGAATTCGATTCAGTGAGATCAATCGGGCCCTCGCTAAGGACAAAGGTTTAGACATTACCGAAGGTATTTATGTGGGTCAGGTAATAGCCGATGGTTCGGCCGATGCAGCGGGCATCAAGGAAGGAGATGTGATTATTGAAATGGATGGCAAAAAAATCAAAGGTTCACCTGATTTGCTAGAAGTCATTGGTCGCAAACGCCCCGGTGACAAAGCTGAAGTGAAGTTGAGCCGAAACGGCAGGATCAAAACGCTGACCGTGAAATTGAAAAACCGAGATGGCAACGAACGCGTGGTAAAAAAAGAAGCGGCTGCTACTTTCCAAGCACTGGGAGCACAATTTAAGAATTTGAGCAATGCCGAAAAACAACAATGGGGTATTCAAAATGGAGTAAAAGTGAGCCAACTCAATGCGGGCACCTTGAGTAGCCGTACTGAAATCAAGTCTGGGTTTATTGTCACTGAAATCAACGATCGCAAAGTAAGATCTACTAAAGATATTCAAAAAGCTTTGGACAGTAACGAAAAAGGCAAATTGATTACCATTGGTGGGCTTTACCCTGATGATCCTGGTCAACGTTATTACGCATTTAGAAAATAGTAATTTAACTGATAGTTAAGAATTTGCAGAATTCTCAGTTGGCTATCCATATATAGAAATATCAATCCCAGTCATTTTACTGACTGGGATTTTTTTTGGATGCCCAAAATCAAAAAACCATAGGCATCCAAGTCTCCCAAGTAGTTCGGTGTCAGGCCGTCTTTTCGCCAATCCAATGGATCTATTTCATTTAGAATATGAACAAGGGTTGAAAAAAAAGCTTTGGATGACAACCCTTTGAGTCGTGCTTGATCCGAGAACAAGCTCAGGTTTGAACCAATGTAAGGGAGCACTTCATACGATACCTGATGCTTGTTCAACTGTTTGCTCATCAAAGGTTCTATTTGTAAAATGGTATCTATCACCTGCTCTTTCATTTGATCGTCTAAAAAATAGAAGAAAAAATGCTTGTTTGTTTTGGTTACCTCGTATGCATCGCTCTCGGGTAAATCGATCACTCCTCCCTCTGGCACGTGGTCGTACTGCCACAACGTAGTACTGTGGTACAAATAAGCATAAGGTACCAACATAAGGGAGTATCCAAGAAATAACATACCCAATTAATGTCCGTTATTTCACAGATATATTTCGTTATTTTTATTACCCGTAGCGCTGCTATGGGTGCAAAAAATAGCCTCATCTATCCGCAAAACCACTGGCTCTAATGGGGAGACTATTTCTTGGACTCTCCCTAAAACCTATTTCGGCAAATAATTCATACCAAAATATTCTATTTCTCTTTTTCATGCATTATAAAGTCAATGGCTCGTTGTTCTGACCAATAAATTGTTTTGCCCTTCAGAGACGTAAACCCACAATGACCACCTTGAGCTGGTGTTTCCAAAAATACATTGTCTAGTTGAGCTACTTGCTCCTTGGGATAGCAGGGAGGTGCCAAAAACGTATCGTTTTGCGCGTTGACAATCAAAGTAGGGATGGCAATTTTATCCAAAAAATAACGCGCACTACTCTGAGTATAATAATCCTGGGCATTCTCAAAACCATTGACCGGAGCGGTAAACAATTCATCAAAGTCATTCAGGGTTTTGATCTGTTTCAATAGATTGGCCTCCAATGCTCCTGGAAATTGACTCATCTTTACCTTTACTTTTTGTTTCAGTGATTTTAAAAATCGCCGGGAGTACACCCAGTTGTACCATTGGTGTAGTTGTTTGGCACAAGAAGCCAAATCTAATGGCACCGAAAAAACAACCGATCGGGTAATTTGGCTAGCGATCCCTGCTCCTTGTTCCCCCAAGTATTTCAGGGTCAAATTGCCCCCCAAGCTAAACCCAACCAGTGCCACCTCATCATAATCATTGGTTTCTAAGGCATGGTCAATCACCTCAGCCAAGTCTACGGTGAATCCACTATGATAAGAACAAAGCAAGCGATTGGTTTCTTCACTGCAGCTTCTTTGGTTCCAGGCCAACACCGCCCAATCATTGTCATAAAAAGCTTTGGCCATTCCTTTGATGTATGCCCTATCAGTGTTTCCTTCTAGTCCATGAGAGAGTATCACTATACGTTTGATTAGTTTTTGAGTAGGCTTCCACCAGTCTAAATCCAAAAAATCACCATCCGAAGTGTCTATCCGTTCTCGTTGGTATTGTACCCCTTTCACCGACCGGAAAATATTGGGGTAAATGGTTTGCCAATGGCCATTGATTAGCCAGCGGGGTGATTGATAAGTAGACGTTTCGATGAGGGGCATATGTAAACACTTATTAGGTTATAATATCAAGTAAAACATACTAATAGACATTTTTCGGTTGTGGAGACACTAACCGAGGCGGCCGCGCCGTTGGCCGTGTCCTCACGGCCAACTTAGGCTAAAATGTCTGGTAGTATGCAAGTAAAGATATCATCCGTTTGGCAATCCAGAAATTAATATTTGTAAAATCAAATCAATTCCATTGACTATCCTCTCTAAAACAGTTAAATTAATTTAAATTTCTTCAAAGAGCATTTAAAATCATTTTGGCAAATAACAGAAGTAAGCGCAATACTCATAAAAAAATCGTATCGGATGCGTTTCGCACTACTGCCTTTTAGAGTACACATATTACGAATTATTATTTATGAAAAAACTACCTTTTGTCCTCAGATTGTTACTCTTCAGTTTGTTTTACATTTACTTTAATACTGGCTTTGCCCAGTTTGTGGAAATACCCACTACCCTCACTCCTCTACAACAAGGTTCTCTTGCTTTTGGAGATTATGATAACGATGGAGACTTGGACTTGATTCTTACCGGAGCCGATACTGGTTTTGCCGCCATCACTAAGGTATTTCGCAACAAAGGGGATGGTACTTTTGAGGATAGTGGAATTAGCAACCTACCAGGAATTCAACAAAGCTCAGTAGCTTGGGGAGATTATGACAACGACGGGAATCTGGATATTCTAATGACTGGACGAAATACGGGTAACCAACCAACAAGTAAAATTTATCGTAATCAGGGAGATGGCACCTTTGAAGACAGTGGGGTCAATAACTTGGTTGGAGTACGGCAAAGCTCGGCAGCGTGGGGGGATTACGATAACGATGGCTATCTTGATATTCTCATCACGGGCAATAACAGTAGCAATGCCGCAGTAAGTAAAATTTATCGCAATAAGAGAGATGGTACTTTTGAAGATAGTCGCATCAGTGTTTTGAAAAATGTAAAACAGGGTGCAGTAGCCTGGGGGGATTATGACAATGATGGGGATGTGGACATCTTACTCACTGGAAATGACAATAGTTTTCAGAGCAATACCAAAATCTACCGCAATCTAGGGGATGGTACTTTTGAAGATAGTGGCATTGGTAATTTACCTGGGATAAGAAGCAGTACCGTTACTTGGGGAGACTATGACAATGATGGAGACTTGGATATTTTGATGGCTGGAGCCACTGCTACCGGACAGCTAAGCAAAGTATACCGCAATGAGGGGGATGGTACTTTTGAGGATAGTGGCATAGATAATCTCATTAGTGTTCAAAGTGGTTCGGCTGCTTGGGGAGATTATGACAATGATGGTTATTTGGATATTTTACTGACTGGAACGATAGTAAGCGATGGCATCAGCAAGGTATATCGTAATCAACAAAATGGTACTTTTAAGGAAGTTAATCTAGGATTGGCTAACATTCATTTTAGTTCGGTAGCCTGGGGAGACTATGACAATGACGGGGACTTAGATATGGTTCTCTCGGGCACTCTGGGAAGTATCTCGGGTACTTTTGGACCCGCCATCCGATTTTATCGGGGGTTTGGCAGCACCACCAACACCCGGCCTAGCATTCCTACCAACCTCAACGCAAGTGTAGATGGAACTTCGGCTACCCTTACCTGGGATAAGAGCAATGACAATGAGAGCCCTACTGATGGCCTGCATTACAATGTGTACATTGGGACTACTACCAGCGGCACTGAGATTCGTCCCCCCATGGCGGTTACTGATCCCTTGGAGACCAATTATGGGTACCGGAAGATAACTCGAATGGCACAGATACAACAAAACAATTGGACGGTAAAAAACCTCCCTACGGGTACTTATTATTGGGGAGTACAAGCGATAGATCAGGCCTTTACTGGTTCTTTTTTTTCGGTACGGGGTACTTTTGAAATACAAGATTTGCCTGTTGCTCCTAGTGGTCTAATGGCTACTTTGAATCAAGGACAAATACGCCTTAACTGGACCGACAATGCCAATAATGAAAAAGGGTTTATCATTCAGCGTTCTACTACTCCGGGGGCTGGTTTTGTTACCGTTGATACCGTTCAATCCCTAAACTACACTGAAGACAATACTTCTATTACCAATAACACGACCTACTACTACCGGGTGAATGCTTACAACAGTCGAGGCACCACTAATTTTACCAATGAAGCAAGTATTACATCTTCTTTTGGCCCTTTCAGTGAGCTTGTACAAGCAAAACTTCCTAATCTGTTTTTCTCATCGGCTGCCTGGGGAGACTATGATAATGACGGTGATTTAGACATCGTAGTGACTGGTAGTGACTTAATTACTGCTGTAGCAACTTTGACTATACATCAAAACCTCGGGAACAATACTTTTCAATTACTTGATACTGGGGTTCTTTTTAATGAAATAAACGGTGCCAGAGTGGCCTGGGGAGATTATAACAATGATGGCCATCTGGATATATTGGTGGCTGGACAAGATGACCTTGGCAAGGCCAGTAAAATTTATAAAAACAAAGGGGATGGCACCTTCGAAGATAGTGGAATTGACAATATTACTGGGGTAAGGTTTGGCTCAGTGGCTTGGGGAGATTATGACAACGATGGTGATCTGGATATTGTTTTGACAGGTGGCGATGACATCAATATGCCTTTTACCAAGGTGTATCGAAACAAAGGAGATGGAACCTTTGAAGATACCGGGATTAACAATATCCCAGGAATTAGTGCAGGGACCATCAATTGGGGAGATTATGACAACGACGGAGATTTGGACTTGCTACTTATGGGTAAGGATGGCAGCGGTACAGGCATTAGCAAGGTGTATCGTAACCAGGAAGATCATACTTTTGAAGATAGTGGAATAAATAACCTCATTGGTTTTACCGAAGGATCCGGGGTTTGGGGAGATTACGACAGCGATGGTGACCTAGACATTTTGTTGGCAGGCACCAGTACGGTCAAAATATACCGTAATCAGGGAGATGGAACCTTTAACGATAGTGGCATTGCCAATATTACGGGCAGTTTTATCACCTCTTGCGCCTGGGGAGACTATGACAATGATGGACATTTGGATATTTTGCTGTCAGGCGTGGCTGATACTCAACTTTATCGCAATAAGGGAGATGGTACTTTTGAAAATAGTGGTGTCCCTAACCTAAGTAGTTCCAGTGGCCAAGTGAGTTGGGGCGATTATGACAATGATGGTGACTTGGATATTTTAGCCCCTGGCTCAAAAGTTTACCGTAATGAAACCACGAATGCCAATACATCTCCTACGGCTCCTACCAACCTTAGTACAGTAGTACTCAACGATCAGGTAACACTTGCCTGGAATCAAGCAACTGATAATAATACGGCACAAAATAGCTTGACTTATTACTTGAGGATAGGTACTGCACCTGGCAAAAATGACGTACTTTCTTCACTTGCCAACAGTAATGGATTCAGAAAAATAGCGGCTTTGGGTTTTCAAGGAAACCAAAGAGTGATTAATGGTTTGAAACCCAACACTTATTATTGGAGTGTACAAGCGCTTGACCATACTTATGCAGGCTCTGGCTTTGCCTCCGAACAAAGTTTTGTCGTGGTAGATCCACCTTCTGTTCCCAATGATTTGACTGCCACCGCCCAGAGTTCAGAATCTATATTACTTACCTGGAGTAGCAATTCAGATAACAGTAACGCCTCAAGTTATGTAATACAAAGATCACAAAACGATGCTTCTAATTATCAGGCCATTGATACAGTGAGCAGTGACAATACACAATACGAAAGTGTGGGCCTCAACGAAAGCACGACATATTATTATCGTATTTTTGTCTTCAATACTGCGGGACAGGGTACCAGTAATGCCGACTTTGCCACTACCAATGACATTCCCAGAGCACCTATCAACCTACAAGCTACGGCTACCAGTATCAATCAAATTGACTTGACCTGGCAAGATGTATCTAGCGCAGAAACAGGCTTTATCATAGAGCGTCGCCGCCAATTGTTTGGCAATGATTTCGTTGTTTTGGATTCAGTAGCTGCCAACGAGACGTCGTTCCGTGATACTGATGTAGAAGGAAATATCATTTACGAATATCGCGTACAATCTTACAACACTTCAGGAAACTCCCTGTATTCTAAAATCGCATCTATCCAAACCCCAGTAGACGCCAGTCAAAGTTTGCCTCCCAAACCACTCAATTTTATTGCTGATCCTATCTCTCCCAACGAAATCAACTTACGCTGGAGTGCCAGTTTATCGAATGTCGAGTCGTTCATCATAGAGCGATCCTCTGAGACTGATAGCGCCAATTTTCAGGAGATCACCAGAGTATTGGCTACCACTTTTAGAGATAGTGTTGGATTGAGCTCAGGAAGGATACATTATTATCGCATTCGTGCCAGCAATAACGCTGGAGAGTCAGATTATGGTAATTTGGCTTTGGCAAGATCTGAGTGTAACTTACCCATCTTTGTATCGTTGGCTAACGGTCAAACCAACCAGGTTTGTTTTGGGCAAGGAAGTAAAATCGTGGTAACTGCGGATGTCAAGGACCCTACATTTAAATGGAAACGCAATGGAGTTACCATTCCCGACGCCATCACTCAATTTTACTTTGCTTATCAAACTGGCGAATATACTTGTGAAGTGACTTCTGGAGAATGTACTCAAACTACCAAGAGTGCAGTGGTGGTGGTAGTGGCGGAAGCCCTTAGTGTTGAGATATCCCAAAATAGTAATGAGTTGGTATCTAGCGTTGCCAATGCCCAACAATATACTTGGTACTTCAACAATGAAGTAATCCCCGACGCCTCACAAGCCACCTTTACTCCAGTAGCCTCAGGAACATACCATTTGGTAGTTCAGAAA
>CALDJV010000655.1 GCA_937899305.1 uncultured Cytophagaceae bacterium | reverse complement strand
TTTGATCAAAGTAACCATTGAAATTCCATCGTATCCACAGGCTTCTTCACTTAGGTCCGATTTGAGGTCATTTGCTGGTTTGCAAGAACATGAGTTTATACGACAGCGAAAACACTTGATCAAATATTGGGTGATGACGCAACAAGAAAAAGCCAAAATAACAGATTATCCATCAAACGATGAAGTTTGTGATCTTTTAAGGTGGTTATCACTTTATTGGATTACCAAGGATCACATCAGGCTTGATATTCAAGCAATTGACGACAAAGCATCCCTATATGTGTTTGATTTTTTGAAAAGCATTAAGCGCTAGACTGTACTTTGCTGGAGCAAGCCCTATTACCTTAAAACGACAATGATGAAACAACCCCCTGAATTATTCAAAATTCAGTTTTTGGAAATTATCAATCACGCCCAAAAACTCGAAAAATTAGCCCTGCTTTCAAATATGCTTGCAACGCGAAAACCAAGCCGACAAATGTACGGAAGAATATTCTTGGTGGTAGAAAACATCATTGACATCGTCATGATTCAGGAGGTCAGACAAAATAATCCCTTGGAAATCACCCTCCGTTTTCTTTCTAATCAATCAGTGGTGATCACGTCTTGCGTAGAGGTAGATACCGATTATGCCATCAACGTCAACAAAATTTTATATCGTTACCTCAACTCAAGCGATGATGAAAAAAAACGATTGTATCTGTTTTGGTTAAAATGCTTCATCAGAAACTACCTGGACGGCCCCACTGATGAAGAAATAACGGAAAATGTTCGCTGGATGAAATTAAGCAATGTTGCCTCACAAAATGATTTGGTTGGCGAGTATTCTTTTTTCGAGCAGTTCTCAACTTTTTGCCTGAAGTTCGATTTGTTAAGTTGTTGATAATTATGGTTTTAAGTGCTTATTTTGCCAGTAAATCACCCCACCTAAAGCCAAAATGAAGCTTTATTTTTTACGAATTGCTAAGTTTTTCTAATTTTAGCAAATGCTATTTAATTTTGGCCCCCGAAGCTCAATTCTGCTAGTGTTCTTTTTTCACGGAGTAGTCTTTGCCTACTTGTTATTCAAAAAAAGCCTACAATATCGACAACCAGCCAGTCGGTGGCTAGGCGGGTTTGCGCTGTTGTGTTGCTTGTACATATGCCCCTGGATGTTGGGTCATGCGGGGTGGTATGCTCACCTGCCTTACCGCAATATCTTATTTTATATACCCACCCAACAAGTATTTTTATTGGGGCCATTCATCTATTTTTATACCCAAAGCCTGCTGAATAATTCTTTTCAATTCCGAAAAAAACACCTATTTCATTTTGTGCCAGGACTGTTATATCTAATATATAGTCTGGTTGTTTTTCTAACCGACTTGATCTTTTTAAAAGAATATTACTTTTATGAAAACCAGCGGGACAAAGATTTGGCTACTTGGTATCAGGTAGCAGGTCTTTGTGCCATGAGCTTTTATTTTGTAGCCAGCATTCGAGTATACAATGACTACAAACAACGGACATATCAAGAACTCAGTTTTGCCGATCAGGTGCAGTTTAGTTGGGTCAGGCGCTATCTTTGGGCCTTTGTATTGATGCTGTTGTTTCGTTTGATTTTTTTGCTGCTGTACCCCAGTTGGGGAAGCTTTCCTAAAAAATGGTGGTACTATCTGTTTTTTGCTCTTCTATTTTATTATATCACCCTGTCTGGTTATGCCAATACCATTCGCTCCAATATTTACTTCAAGCCCGACGAACCGCCTGCACCCGTGCCTTCTCAAGAAACTACCAGCCCTGATACGAACAAAGAACACTTAGAAATAGCGCAAGTTGCGCCCAAGCCTACTACCGACAATATCGATTACCAAGATTGGAAGCAAAAAGTAATCAAGTTGATGGAAGAGGAACAACTATACCGAAATCAATTGCTCAAGATTACTGACATTGCTGAGGCCCTCGGGACCAATGCCCGATTAATTTCTCGCTTGATTAACCAAGAGTTTGAGATGAACTTCAATGACTTTGTGAACCATTATCGAGTGCAAGCCGTGAAAGCCCAAATTGACCAACAAGCTCACGAAAACTATACTTTGTTGGGGATTGCGTTGGAATGCGGGTTCAATTCCAAAACTACTTTTAATCGAGCCTTCAAAAAATTTTTGGAGATGTCGCCTCGAGCTTACCTCAATGAGCAAAAAAAATAGAAAAAGAAGGGTTCATATCATGATTTGGAGCGTTCAGAATGCAGCTAAACCCCATATTTGAGCCATTATTCATTTCAAATCATATAACTATGACATTCCAACACTTTACTCAAACTGTAGTCAGTGTCCTTTTATTACTATGTATCATCTCTAGTGCTCAAGCCCAAATATGGACCCCTGAAAAGCAACAACAAATTACCGCGTATTTGCAAAATGATATCAAGGCAGATACTTCGGGACTAGCAGTAGGAGTAGTGTACAATGGCAAGGTAGTTTACACACGGTACCTGGGGTTGGCCAACATAGAGCATCAGGTAAAAGTAAGCGCTCAAACCCGGTTCAATATCGCTTCCAATGCCAAGCAATTTACGGCGTTGTGCGTGCTCAAACTGGCCACCGAAGGCAAGCTCAGTCTCAAAGACGATATAAGAAAATACCTTCCCAAGTTATACCCCGATATTGCAGCTACTATCACGCTGGAGCAACTGCTCAACCATACCAGCGGCATTCGTACTTCTGAAGAGCTACTGAACTTGCAAAATAAGGTTTGGTGGAAAGAAGTTGGTTTCAGCAATCGGGATGTGTTGCGTATGACCACAAAGCAAAAAACATTGAATTTTACTCCTGGAACCGAGTACGCATACAGCAATACCAATTATATTTTATTGACTGAGGTCATCAAAAAAGTGACTAA
>CALDJV010000654.1 GCA_937899305.1 uncultured Cytophagaceae bacterium | reverse complement strand
ATATATACAATCAATTTTTAACCTATTTTCCTTTGCTACCAACAGTGTGAGCAAATCTTTTAACAACCTATAAATGATGAATGAACAACCGAGCCTCAATCCAGAAGACAATCCATCAATTGATCTGGCCGAATGTGAATTGGGCATTGCACTTTGGAATGCTAAAATCAAAGAAGCCCGCCTCAACGATGATTATCGACAGATTTACCGATTATTGAAAGACATTGCGTTCAAGATTTCAGTCAATAAAATACCAGAAAACTGGAAAGCAAAGTTTGACGCTTGGCAGCTCTTAGGCAACAACCCCCTTGATTTTTTATTACACGCTTATATTGCCTACACGCCCAACAAAAAACACAATAAAGAAAAGGAGTCCCCTCATAACCTGAAATTGGTGATGATTGATATGCTAACCGATACCAAACAGTTGTTGTATGAACGTACCAATTCAATTTTGGTGAGTAGGCCAGGGCAGTCCGTCCCCCTTGGGTGTCCTGAATCTAAGGTAAAGGCGCAAAATGCTACTGGAAACGATTTGGATGCACGTACCGCTGACGAGCGAATTTGTGACTGGCAAAAAAATGGGAAGAATTGGACCAAGAAAAACATTGGTTTTAAACCAGTAGATTTATTCTTCCGAGGTTTTAGTGTGCCCTATGCCGATCTTGCTGACCTCAGCAACGAAGGGTCTAAGCATTTACACGGTTTTATAGGACTTCGCCAGCGAGATATAGATGTGGCGGTGAATCCAAAATTTACCGAGTTGATCTTTACCACATTGAGTAACCAAAAAGTGAGTGATGAGAACAACCACATCAGCGCCAATGCCGAGAATGCATCTTTACCGATTCCTCCATTCAAGCCAGGAGACGAATTTAGTTTATATGAAATATCTGGAGGATATGTAACCAGCCCCACAACGTAAGTGGGTGGTTTTGGCCAAAATTTATAATGATATGAACCAGTTTTTTGTTTACTTTTCTTATACCACCTTGGTCGTACTTCTATTTTCGTGTTTCATAGGGGCGTACCGTTATCATCAAGTATCACCTTTGCTGAGATGGGGTATTGTGTATTTATTTTCAATGCTCTTGATGGACTTGGCTTTTAGGTACTTTGGACTGGTAGCATCTGATAAATATAACCTGTTTTTGTTTCCGTTGCTTGCCTTGTTTGAGTTCATCACTTGGTCGGTTATTTTTTATCGCTTTTTATTTAAAAAGTCTAAAGTATTATTGGTGATTGTTGCGGTAGGTTCAGGGCTGTTGTTGTTGGATGGATTGTTTTTGAGTAAATTGTTTGTGCTGGAACAATACCAAACCTACAGCCGAGCAGTTTCTAACCTCACCATCATTATTTTTTCGTTACTGTATTATTACAAATCATTGAAAGCCGAGCTACCCAATATTTCTCATTTGCGGCTCAATTCAGGCATATTTATTTATTCTGCCATCAACCTTCTGGTGTTCTCATCGCTCAATTTTTTGGTCAATGAGTCTATCAATTTAGTAGTCGCTTTTTGGGTTTTAAATGTAGTCGCATCTAGTATATTTTATCTGTTTTTAACTTATCAAATATGGCAGCATGGCAAGATCCACAAACCTTTGCAATATGGTTAGCAATTTTTTTAGTCGTTGTAATAAGCTTGGTGGCTTTTATTGTGCTATTTGGGCAGGCGTACTACCAACGAGTGATACAAAACCAGCAAAAATTGGCTTCTACCAAACTAGAGTATCAAAAAACCTTGCTACGAGACAGTGTTTTGATTCAAGAACAAGAGCGACAGCGCGTAGCAATGGAGTTACACGATGGAGTAATCTCAAAGTTGAATACCATATTACTGGCCATTAACTTTGACTATAGCGAGTTAGATGTGCCCGATGCTTTGCAGGAATGCATTCACCTTACTCGACAATTGTCGCATGACCTGAGCCCGCCATTGTTGGAACAAAACACCACCTATGAGTTGTTATTTTCGGTCATTATGCCCTTACAGATCAATCACAAAGTGGCATTTTACCCTTTGTTACACCATATCATGAGCATACCCGACAAAAACAGGAAGTTACAAATCGTGCGTATTGCTCAGGAGGTAATCAACAATATCATCAAACATGCCGAAGCCCATACCATAGAGGTAAAGTTTAGGCATACCTCCCATTCTTTGGCAATGAGTATTACCGACGATGGAGTAGGCTTTGATGTACAGGAACAGACGCAGGGGCTGGGCCTGAAAAACATTGAGCTTCGGGTGCAATTACTAAAAGGAAAATACAAATTTCGTTCGGTAGCAGGTAAAGGAACTACATTTATTGTGGGTATTTCATTACCGAGCGATTCCAGTTGCTCAGAAAGGCACCCCAATAAAGCACGATTAGAGGCTGCCTTGAGCAATACAGACCAGTTTAATTATCCAATAAATTCTGCAGCAAGCCTATGATAAAAATAGCAATAGCCGATGATGAAGAGCTTTTTGTTCAATTATTAGAAAACTTTTTAAACAAACAAGCGCACCTCAAATGTGTCGCGACGGCATTGAGTGGTGAAGATCTATTAAAGAGAATAGATCAAAGCCTAGATAAGCCAAACGTGGTGATTCTGGATTTACGCATGAAAAACCTGGATGGGGCCGAAACCGTGATGATGCTCAAAGATCGCCACCCAGAGGTGAAGAGCATTGTGATTTCTTCCCATTATCAAAAATCTTTTATGGGGTATATGCTTCGAGCAGGAGTCAATGCTTTCATCCCCAAGGGAGTTTCTCCTGAGCATCTGTTGAAGGTCATTGAATCGGTACATCACAAAGGCTTTTATTTTATGGAAGAACAAGTAGAAACCATGCGTTCTCAGATTAAGCCTCAAGCCCCCAAACCGAAACTCAAGT
>CALDJV010000653.1 GCA_937899305.1 uncultured Cytophagaceae bacterium | reverse complement strand
AAACGATCGTACAGTAAATATTGGTTACAACCGGATGGTATATTGGACCAATTATACACTTTTTACCAAAAAGGGGGCACTTAATTTTCACCGCTTCAATCATTGGCAAGAAGTCTATACCAATGATGTTACGGGAGATTTTCAAGAGCGTAACGCGGGCTTTAACTACAATATGAACTTTAAAAATAGCAGCAATATACGACTCAGTGGACGCTATTCGGAAGTACAATTGCCCTTTGCCCTGAATTTAATTGGAGGGGATGAATACCTTCCAGCCACGTTTTATGCTTTTGGGTCAGGGAGGTTCGAGTATCGTTCAGACAATCGTAAAATGCTTTCGGCCAATACCTTTGTACAATATGGTACTTTCTATAATGGTACCCGACTTACCTATGGAGGAGGCATCAACCTGAGAACTCAGCCCTGGGGTAACTTTAGTGTCAATGTTACTCAAAACTATGTACAGTTACCCGAAAATTACGGTACCGCGAATCTTACATTAATCAGTCCTACCATTGAAATTTCGTTTTCAAATACGATGTTTTGGACTACTTTCTTGCAGTACAATACCCAATCAAACAACTTCAATATCAATAGTCGTTTTCAATGGCGTTTCAAGCCCATGTCCGACTTATTCATTGTATATACCGATAATTATTTTGCTGATGCATTTTTGGTGAAAAACCGAGCATTAGTCATCAAATTGAATTACTGGCTCAACTTGTAATTACCGTCAATTTATCTAATGGGTATGAGGTAACTGAGGCTACAACTCGAACACTATGGATAGCCTCTGCTTACCTTTTTTACTATAACTCCAATGTAAAAGTACTAGTCAACTGGCTAATTCATCTGCGTATTTCTTCACTCTTCAGTACCACTTCTGTAAGTAAAGTCTCTCCCTGATTTATCGGTTACTCTTGGGCTTGATACAAGTAAATTAACAAATCCTTCAATCCATCCCAACCTTACCCTCCTGATTTTTATCTTATATTTGCGCCCTAAAAATGATCGATTAGAAAAATACAGATGTTTATTACAATGAAATCACGTTTAAAACTATTTCTCATTATATCCCTTTTTGCAGGCATGAGGGTACAAGCTCAAAATTCTCCTCCCAAACTAGTAGTAGGGGTGATGGTGGATCAAATGCGTTACGATTATTTGTTTCGCTACTATGACCAATTCAGTAATGATGGATTCAAAAAACTATTGAGTCAAGGATTTTTAGCCAAAAATGCCCACTACAATTACGTACCTACGGCTACGGGCCCCGGTCACGCCTCAGTATACACCGGTACTACGCCAGCCAACCATGGTATTATTGGCAATTCGTGGTACGTAAGAGCCAAAAAACGTTCAATAAATTGCGTAGAAGACAGTACCGTAAAAACGGTGGGGAGTACGTCATTGGAAGGTTCTAACTCTCCTCAACAACTTTTGGCTACTACGGTAGGAGATCAGCTCAGGCTGGCATCCAATTGGCGATCCAAAGTGATCAGTGTCTCCATCAAAAATCGAGGTGCTATCTTACCTGCTGGACGAGCAGGCAATGCAGCCTACTGGTACGAGTACAAAACAGGAAACTTTATCAGTAGTAGCTATTATCTGGACAAATTACCCAGCTGGGTACGAAAGTTTAATGAGCAAAAGTTATCTGATCAGTTTTTGGCTCAAGATTGGAAACCTCTTAAGCCGATCAGTCAATATCGGGAAAGTGCCAATGATGATACCCCCTACGAAAGAATACTCAGGGGGAAGAAAAAACCTACTTTTCCTTATGAGTTCCCTAAGCTCTCCAAAATCTACGCTAAACGAGGTCATCAGTATCGTTTAATTAGTGGTTCCCCTTATGGCAATACCTTAGTAAGAAGCCTGGGAATGGCCGCTATAGACAATGAGAAGTTAGGCCAAGGTAGTGAAACCGATATGTTGGCGTTGAGCTTTTCGTCTACCGATATTGCGGGGCATGCTTACGGTCCACACTCTATAGAAATAGAAGACATTTATTTACGCTTAGATCAGGAAATTGCTCAATTGATCAAGCATTTAGATAAAAAAGTAGGCAAAGGAAATTATGTCATGTTCCTTACTGCTGATCACGCGGTGTTGAATGTTCCTCAATATTTGAAAGACCACAGGATTCCTGGTAATTATGCTCCATTGGGTATTTACTTTTCAAAGCTCAAAGAATACCTTGCAAAAAAATATGGTGCGGGTAAATGGGTTTTATCACCTGGTTACCAGACTTTCCTCAACCGCAAGTTGATCGCCGAACGTAACATGAACCTTGAGAAAATACAAGCTGATGTGGCCCGTTTTCTATTACAATTCGATGGCATTTACAAAACTTATACGGCCACCGATTTACATCGTAATAACTATACGCATGGCGTGGCTGCTATTATGCAAAAAGGATACAACCAAAAGCGTTCGGGAGATGTATTCATTGCGTTGAATCCTTCGTGGTTGCCTGTAGGCCGAGTGACCAAGCGATCGGTGAGGGGCACCTCTCACGGCTCGCCTTATACTTATGATACCCACGTACCCATTATTTTTTATGGAGCCAACATCAAGAAAGGTACTACGGTAAGGCGGATCAACATTACCGATATTGCCCCTACAGTAGCCATGATGCTCAACCTGCAATTGCCTAGTGCCGCTACGGGTCAGCCTATCAAGGAATTGTTTGATTAGTTCTTTGGAAATACAATTAAAGATTCAAATATGAGCCTTTTGCAAGTCAAAATTTCTGATCTTGTAAAAGGCTTTTTGGGGTCGATCTCTGATTAGAATAAATCAAAAAAATTACTTAAATTCACCTTGGTTACAGGTTTTCAAATTCAGCAGATTCAGCCTAATTTAGGCTTGCTATGAGTAATTTTTTTGATAGAATCCTGAAAGAAAACATTGAGGCAGTTTTTCCAAACTTGAGCAAAAAGCTATTGGGGATAGAAATCGCCCACAGCGAAGCGCTCAAAGATAAATTGCAAAGAACAACCGAACGAGAGGCCGATTTTTTAAGAAAAATCGTGACCCCAGATGGAGATGAATTCATCATTCATTTGGAGTTTCAAGCTACCAACGATCAAGAAATGCTGCATCGTATGCAGTTATACCATGCATTGATCACCCAAAAGTATCGGCTTCCGGTTCGTCAGTTTGTCATTTACATTGGAAGAACCTTCCCTCAAATGCGTACCCAATTGAACCCAAAAGAAGTATTCCAGGGTTTTGAGTTAATCAACATGCAATTGATTGATTACCAACAATTGTTGCAGTCTAAGGTGCCCGAAGAGGTGGTCTTGGCCATATTGGGTGATTTTGACTCAGAAGATCAAGAAACTGCCTTGCAACGCATTTTGCAACGCTTGGATAAACTAAGTAACTCACCCAATACGTTAAATAAATACATATATTATCTCTTGACCTTTG
>CALDJV010000652.1 GCA_937899305.1 uncultured Cytophagaceae bacterium | reverse complement strand
GCTGGCCCAATATCCATTGGATATTGTCCTGCTGTAGAAAAAAATGAAAGGCTTAGTGAAACCTAGTTGTTCATATTTTAACCTGAATTCTGCAACTGGTATTTATCAAAAATAAACAAATTTTTCACCTGCGAAAGGTCAGTTACTAGATAACTTCTCTCCTCTATCGTTTCAATCTTTGCATTTGATTGCTTGATTTGCTTTACTTGACTATCGGCCTGATTACTACAAGAGATCAAAAAAAATATAAGCGATAATGAAAATAGGTAATTCATCTATGAGAATATTTAGCTTTGAATTATTTTAAAGGGGCAATATTTGATTTACTTATTTAATATCCTGGCTTTATTACAAAAGTTGAGGTTGCGGGTTATCTTATGGTTCTTTCCAAAGTTGGGTCTCTTTTGGAGTAAATCTAGCAAAATGAAAGATTTTAGGTTTTGAATGGAAGAAGGTTTTACGTCACCCATGTTGGAAAAATCGTGATACTAAACCAATGCTAAATGTAACCAATAAATATTATAAAGCCGCTAATAAAATACCGTATTTTGCTTTTTATAAACGATAAAAAAGATGTTTAAACAAGTTATATATTTTGGTTTTTTAGCATTGATTGCAGGTTGCAATCATCAGCAGGGTAGAAAAAAAATTGATACACCTTTAAAAAGAGAAGTTAAGGAACAGCAAACACAGGTTTTTGATTATGAAAACCTGTGTAAAACATCGTTAAAACCTAATGTTACCTCACTTGATAAAATTATTTATAAAGACTCCATCATTTATCAAGGAGCAAGAGCAGAGTTAGTAGAGATTTTAGATATGATCAATCATACTATTCCGATTAAAGTAACTCGAGGAAAGAGGGGTAAAGCATTCATAAACAAGTACAAAAATCAGATAAAAATCGGGAAAAAGACTTTCTTTATTGACAGTCTAAGATCTGTGAATAACTCAACTACTAAAAACGAACCCTATCAATTCTCTATTTGGAACGGGGGCGTATACTTTATGGATTTCAACAAAACTAAATATTTGGCTTTTTTTATAAAGGACTCGAATATTAGCAATTCTGGAAGTTTAAATTTTTCTTTATTATTATTCAATGTAACAAACGTAAATTCACCAAAATTTATACTCAGAGATTACCAATTATCAAAAAATACCAGTTGTTTCTGTGATTTTAACCAAGATGGGGAGCTAGATTATGCAAGTCATGGGTGGCTACAAGACTCCTTACACGTTTATAAAATACAACAAAAACGAGTAACTAAGGTGAAAGATAAATTCCTTATAATTGAAAATCACTTTATTGATAGTAAAAATAGTCGATGGTATTAGTTAGTATTTAACCTCTTAGTAAAGTTGAAAAAATAATCTTTCGATTTCAACAAGTTAGAAACATAAGCATCTTGCTCAAAACCTTCGCCCCACTACTACTTAATTTCAATAGATGTTTTTTTTAGTCCCACCCCAATCATAAACACTGCCCCGCCCAGCAAGCTCAAACTGGCCGATACCAAAAATGCCCATCGGCTCCCGGCCATACTCCAAAGTCCACCCATCAGCAAAGAGGCCGGAAAAAGCGCCAGTCCTAATCCAGTATTGAAAACGCCGTAAGCTGTAGCCCGCAAATGATCGGGTACCAAATCGGCCAAATAAGCTTTGAAAATGCCTTTGGACAACCCATAATAAATCCCATAAGCGCCAAACAACCCCCAAATCATCCAAGGCGTATTGGCAAACCCAAATAAAGCATACAAAATGGCATAATAAACAAAAGATAACACAATCAATGGGCGACGCCCCCAACGATCGGAAAGATTACCCAATACTGGAGCAGCTATCGTACAAACCGCGTTGTAAAGGGTCCATAAAAGCACCATTTGAGGAGCTGAAAACTTTACTTCTTGTGCTTTGAGAATCAAAAAGGCATTGGAAGAATTGCCCAACGTAAAAATGATACAAGCCACCCAGAAAATCATAAATGAGCGGTTTTTGTATAACTGGGTGGGAGTGGTAAGCCCCTTGTTTTGATGAGGTTTGAAGCTTGTTTTTTCCTTGACCCAAAATACCAACCCAACTGCAATCGCCCCTGGAATCACCGAGAGTAAAAATACCAATCTGAGGTTTTTTGGGAAATGATATAAAATGAGCAAAGCCAATAATGGCCCCGACAATGCCCCTAACCGATCCATAGCCAAATGCCAGCCAAACGCTTTTCCTCTTTGGGTTTTATCAGCTGAGCCAGCAATCAATGCATCGCGTGGCGGGTTGCGGGTAGCTTTACCTAATCGATCTACAAAGCGTACCGAAAGTACTTGATACCAATTGACCGCCCAAAACAAGGTGGGTTTGATAAAATTGGACAAGCCATACCCGACTAGCACAAAGATTTTGCGCTTTTGCCACAGGTCCGACAACCGTCCGGCTACTGTTTTGAACAATGCCGCAGTAGCCTCGGCAATGCCTTCAATCAACCCAATGAACAATACCATGGTGCCCAAACCCTTGAGGAAAATGGGCAACAATGGGTACACCATCTGGCTGGATATATCTGAAAATAGCGAGATAAAACCCAATAGTAGGACATTTCGAGAAGGAAGGTAGTGTTTTTTCATAGGGGTAAATCACAAATTGACGACACCCAAGCCCCACGCTATCTCATCATTTCTTGACCACATAACGACCATCTTTGGCAAAAATGATCGTAGGCAACTCCTTGGTTTCTTCAAAATACTGATAACCAGGCTTCAAACTTTCCCAAAACTTGACTAGTTTTTCTTCACTTTCGTGCTTCGCCTTCAATTTGTCAAAACCTGCGTCATCTAAACGAGCCGGGAATATATTGACGGGGATTTTTTTCTGACCACGGGCTTTGGCTTCTACCGCAAACACATACAGTTCACGAATGTTGTTGTCAGTAATGGGAATGCAACCTACCGTGACACAATCCCCGTGGATAAAAATATCGCTTCCCAATGCAGTGGTGTCGCCCAATACTTTGTCGGAGCGATTGGGATAGTTAACCCCTAGTGACAAGTGAAACTTACTGACCGGATTGAAACGGTTGATATGGTAAAAACCCTCTGGAATTTGGTTGTCTCCTTCCTTGCGTTTGGGTCCAAGCACCCCCGATGATTCGCAGAACTTGTAAGTTCTGATCAATTTAAACTTCTTGGTTCCCCTTTCCCGAGCCCACACTTCTAACAGTCGTTCTTGCTTCATGGCTCGGACAAACAACTCAATATTCAGGGAATTGATGTTTTGTTGTTTGAGCAACCCTTTGATAATGGGTAACTTTTTGCGGTAAGCAAAAGATACCCGCTCATAGGTCATTTGTTGGGTTTTAAAAGGCGAATTGGTATCTTGAGTAGCCGCATTGGCATTGGTCGCATCACCAGTAGTACTTGTAGTAGTCTTGTTATTTTTATTTTTCATAGACGATTTTTGTGCTTTTTTAGAACTGGCCGATGGCTGACGAGTACAATAAGCCACCGTGAAAAATACGCCCACCAACAAAACAAATAAGACAATAATTGAAGAGACCTTCATAAGTTTAAAATGTTAGGAATACCTGCTTTGATTCAGGCAATGATACAAAAAAAGCTTTGTCATTCAAAGTTACGTACTTTACCTCAATATTATCCAAACAATCATTGAAATACACATAATATAACTAAATATAGATAAAATACTATAAAACCTTACATACATTGTACTTTTTGTAGAAAAACCCACTCCAAAAACTGGATTATTCAAGATAATTTTGTATCATTGCAATAGTGCCTAAACCTATTTGCGTTTAAAAATGCTCAAAATAGTAAAATAGGAATATTCTCATGCGATTAGATTGAAAGAAGTACACTAATTATGTCACAAGACGTTTACCAAGAATTACAAATTCAACTCAAAAAACGACTTAGTCTGGCACTTCCGGGCGTTGCAGCCCAAGCCCACATGGCTCCTCCCCAACGTTTTCCTAAAAATCATCAACAAGTATACAAACCAAACGCCAATACGCGCATTGGATGTGTGCTTATTTTGCTCTACCCAGGTGAAGACCAACGGGTACATTTTCCTCTGATAGTACGCCCCGAATACGAAGGGGTACACAGTGGCCAGGTGGCTTTGCCTGGAGGAAAAAAAGAAGAAGGTGAAGATTTTATTGCCACTGCCTTGCGGGAAACCAGCGAAGAAATAGGAGTAGAAGTAGATCGCTCTTTGGTGTTGGGTAGATTGAGCCAATTGTATATACCACCTAGCAATTTTATTGTACACCCGATAGTAGCCGCGATTCCCCATCAACCTGAGTTTATACCCAGCCCTCGAGAAGTCGCCAAAATGCTGACGGTAGATTTAACAAGCCTGCTGGGCGATGCCAAACGGGAAGTGAAAGAAGTACAATGGAAAGGGCAAGCCGTAGATTTGCCTTTTTATAATATTGATGACCACACCGTGTGGGGAGCTACGGCCATGATTCTAGGCGAATTTATTGCCATCATAGACGAATTACAGCTTTCGCCTATGCCAGGATAACACTTTGGACTTGGTACCATCCCTGTTACATAAAAAAAGGTGAGTCTTTAAAAGCTCACCTTTTTTTAATATATGTATATGCAAAATTTTTGCTCTGATTATTTTCTGCGTTTTACTCGCGCAATGTTGATCAGGTTGGTGTCGTTGTTACGATCTTCCAACTTTACAAAATCACGGGCAGTAGAACCAGTATAAATTTGACGAGGACGGCTAATTGGATGATTTGCTTCACGCATTTCTTTCCATTGAGCGATCCAGCCAGGCAAACGACCCAAAGTAAACATCACAGTAAACATATCTACTGGGAAGCCCAACGCACGGTAAATGATTCCAGAATAGAAATCTACATTAGGATATAGTTTTCTTTCTACGAAGTAGTCGTCGTTCAAGGCTACTTCTTCCAATTCTTTGGCAATGTCTAGAGTAGCATCCGAAATACCTAGTTTTTGTAGCACCTTGTCACAAGACGTCTTGATGATGCGTGCTCGAGGGTCAAAGTTTTTGTATACTCGGTGACCAAAGCCCATCAAACGGAAAGGATCGTTTTTGTCTTTGGCTTTCTCGATGTACTTTTTCACATCTCCCCCATCGGCGTTGATTTTTTCCAACATTTCGATTACCTGTTGGTTGGCTCCACCGTGTAATGGTCCCCAAAGCGCACTGATACCCGCCGAAACCGAAGAATACAGGCTCGCCTGAGATGAACCTACCAAACGAACTGCTGAAGTAGAGCAGTTTTGTTCGTGATCGGCATGCAAAATCAATAGTTTGTTCAATGCCTCTTCGATATCAGGATCAATCAAGTACTCGTAAGTAGGCAAAGCAAACATCATCTGCAAGAAGTTTTGCACATAGTTTAACTCGTTGCGTGGGTAGTTTACGGGGTGTCCGTTAGAGTTTTTGTAAGACCAAGCCGCCAATGTTGGAAACTTAGCCAATAAACGAATGATGGTAAGGTTTACCAAATCAGGGGTACGATGTGGATCAATAGACTCAGGGTAGAACGACGCCAAAGAAGAAGCCAGCGAAGCCATCACACCCATTGGGTGAGCATTTACCGGAAAACCATCAAAAATCGTTTTTACTCCCTCGTTTACCAAAGTACGACGGGTGATTTCTGAAGTAAAGTGAGTAAGTTCGTCCTGGTTAGGTAAGTTTCCATAAATAAGCAGATAAGCTACCTCTAAAAAACTAGCATGTTCCGCCAAATCCTCGATGGCATAGCCTCGATAACGCAACGCTCCTGCCTCTCCGTTTAGAAAGGTAATACCACTGGTGGTTGATCCGGTATTCTTAAATCCTGAGTCCATGGTAACCAAACCAGTTTGAGCTCTGAGTTTGGTAATATCTACCGCTTTCTCTCCTTCACTACCTTCTATTACAGGAAGTTGATAAGTTTTACCGTCAATGGTAAGTTCAGCAAAATTTGACATATATATGTGTGATTGTTTGAAGATTACTACTGATATGTAATTCTAGTCCAATGTTGACCTTCCAAAAGGGAGATCAATGAGGTAAAAAAAACTGCCAAAGGAGTTCGCATTCTACCCCAAAAAAAGGTTAGCGAATATATGCTAAAAAAAACAGATTTCAAAGATTAGGCATTTGCGAAATTTCGCTTTGAGCTAATCTTTATATTTTTAGCGCTAAAAATGATATTCAATGGTTCCCCAAAAAATGATGAACCCTCTTGATTTCAAACCTTTACTCCATAAAATTGCACTTTTTAAATATCAAACAATGCATTTCTAAGAAAATATATCTCAACAACTAATTCAACTCATTGAGAATCAAGTCACTTATCTCAAACCTTGGAAAATCTCCCGTATTGCTCAGTAAAACAATGGTGATATGCTCGTCGGGTTGCTTGACAAACATCGTATAAAACCCCAAATCGGTGCCGGGATGGTGGTGCACCTTGTGGCGCTTGGATGCCATAAACTGGTACTTGTCTATCATCCAGCCATACCCATAGTCTGATTCCCAATCCAAATACTCGGCCCGAGGCACAAACAATTGATCACGCAACGTAGCCGGAAGCAAGACCTCTTGATCCAAAGCGTTACTCCACTTTAGCAAGTCTTCGGTGGTAGATACCACCCCTCCTGCCCCCACATTGTTTTGACTAGAGTAAGTAGGTTCGGGCTCTCCATACAAGTAACCTTTGGTCAAACGAGTACCATCGCGATGGCCAAAATAAGTCTGATTCATCCCTAAAGGGGTCAATATTTTTTCCTGTAATACTGCTCCGTACGTTTTTTGGGTAATTTGCTCTATCAGATTGGCCAACACAACATAGCCCGAATTAGAATATTTAAACTGACTCCCCGGAGTAAACTCCAACGAATCACTACAAAATCGATTCAACATATCGCGACTACCAAAAGGACGGCTCAATACCTGTTGTAAGTAATTGGGTTGGGTGGTATAGTTTGGAATACCCGACTGATGGGTAAGCAACTGGGCAATGGTTACTTGAGGATGGGCATAATGGGGCAAAAATTTCCCCACCGAATCGCTTAACTTCAATTGATTATTTTTTGCCAACAACATGATTAACATCGAAGTAAAGGTTTTGGTCGTAGATCCAATTCTAAACTGCGTATTGGGCTTGTTATGGGTATAAGCAAGATTGTAGCTCTTGTTTAACAATACTTTTCCTTGGTAAGCCACCAAGGCATTTCCAGTAAAGAGTCCTTTCCGATGGTAATAAGTCAGGATAGAATCCATCCGAGCAGCTTTGTCTCTAGGGCAAGACCTTAGCC
>CALDJV010000651.1 GCA_937899305.1 uncultured Cytophagaceae bacterium | reverse complement strand
CCTCACCAGGGTTCGGAAGGACAGGGGACGTACTGGTCTTGAAGCCAAGAAAATAGTAATGCTTAAATATAATAAGGTTTTGATTATCAGTGATATACCCAAGAGGTTGCTAAAAAAACTCATTTCAAAACTTTGGAATGGCACAATAAATTCGTAAATAAACACTAAAAGCCTAAGATCTTAAGGAACCGACCAAAGGGAGCTCTGCGTTTACGCTAAACAGCATTGGTCGACAGTCCATAGTCCACAGTAGCGCGAAGCGGTACAACTAATTCATCGCTTCGCGCAACCATTTAGCCATATAACAATGAGCCGAAGGCGGAACAATTTAATCTAATAGTCTATAGTTTGCGACGCTTTGCGCAACAATTTAACAATGAGCGAAGCGGAACAATGCAACAATCTAACAACCCTAACGCTCAAAAGCCAGTGTATTTTTAGGGTACACAAAGTCCGACTCGATAGACGAAACATCGGGAATATTTTTAAGCATCCAAAACACTTCGGTAAAGTCAGGGGCCTCGGATTGAAAAACATCTACGTAAACCGAAGCAGGACTCACCATTCCCACAAAAAACACAAAGCCCTTGAGATACAATGAATTGTTGGCATCACTAAAAGCCGTTTTTTCAAAAAGTATTTTGCTTAGTTTTAATTTTAATAAACGTTTTACCAATTGCTCGTACCAACCAGTTGGGCATACCTCTAGCTCAGATTTCAAGCCCTTTTTTACTTTGGCGGCATACCGCTTGAAAACCGACAACAACGTTTTTTCATCAGGGGTGGCAGTGGCTTTGCCGATGAATTCATCAACATCGATGTGTTTATGCACCAATGACCCAATAAAATCGACCAGCAACTTGCTCTCGGAATCACTACAATAACTGAAGCTCAAAAAATCTGCCCCAATTCTTCGAAAAGGTATTTGGGTCCTCAATAAAAATTTGGCTTCTATGCTGTTGAACAAACCCGTTTCCAGGTCGTCCATTGATACATCAGGCTGGTTCAACCGGGCTTTGAGCAATGGAAAGTAACGTTGCGTGATCAATTGCGTAGTGGCCTCATTGAGCGATGCTATAGCAATGGCGTGCTTCATTTTTACCCGATGAGTCGATTCCAACAAAGCGCATAGCTCGGCAGTATTGGTCGGGTCTAATTCTGGCAATTCTACCAATTCTTCATATTCGTCACAACCATAATCGGGCAAAGCGGGTATCGTTTGTACAGTAAGTTGGTTGTTTTTGTATACCAAATGTACCTTTTCTGCTTTTTTGTCTAAACTATAATACAAGGCTTCGTCTAGATACATGAGGCTGGCTGGTCCTACCGATCTCGCCACTTTTTCTGAATAATGTTCAATACTGGTCACCTCTATTTTTACCCTATCATCCTCTTGGGCAAAGTATTGCAAAGTTACCTCGGTGTGTCGCAAATTCGGGTCAATGAATTTACCCACCCCTATTTCGCCATCGGTAAGTTGCTGTTCAATCGCTAATATCAGGCCTTGAATATTGAGTGGGTTGATGGTGATTGCATTTTTTGTAAACGTCATTTGAACCATTGTTCCAGTAGGAAAAGGGGCATACAGTTTCCGCGTTTTGGTTCGAAACAATCGGTCTTCCACTTGCTTGGCCAAATCGTTATTTACTTTTTTGCCATCGATGAGCTGGTAAATCCCACCTCCCGAAGAGCCGTATTCTCCTACCAATGGGGTACTGATGAACACCTCATCGTCACTGATTATATCTCTTATTTGGTCGAGAATTTCTTGTCTGATCTCTTCTATTTCCTCATCTGCATCCACGTATTGCTTCAGTTCCTGAATCACCTCCTCATGGTTTTTGGGTGGCAGCCTTAGATTTTGGGCATATTCCAAATCACAGGCTACAAATGTGGCCTCTTGATAATGAGCTCCCGCGAAATCGGTATCGGACAAGGAGATGTCAGTAAAAGCACAGTTTTTAAAATTTGAATTGGAAAAATTGGTATTGAAAGCGTATCCTTTGTAAAATTTGCTTCCTTCAAAATCAGCATTGTTCATCAAGCATCCTTGTAAACTCAAGCCTTTGAAGGTTACCCCTTTGCAAACGGAGTCGGTAAAAATTCCGTAGGACAATTCAGCATCCGATATCACTGTTCCAGCAGGAATGCACCGTTGGCGTATGTCAAATAATTTCCCTTCAGTTCCTTGCTTGGAGTAGCTGATTTGACCGCTTTCCTCTATGGTAAAATCGCCCCCATAACCTCCGGAGTTTATAAACAATCGATGATCCTCGATCATTTGTTCAAGTTCTTTAGCTTCAATCACTTTATAATTTTCCATTCCTTTTTAGTTAGTTGATAAAAACAAAGCACGCTGCCAAACTGTGGGTGCTTGGCAGCGTTTTTCAACGAATTATAATAAGTTCTCACCAACCGAACCCGGCTGTTTTTCCTCAATCCATTGCAACCAATAGAGGTCATTGATCAAGTACCTAAGGTCTAAAATCGTCAGTTCCAACTGATTGGTAATGGAATCGGTAGTTGTTCGGTTGAGTTGGTAGCCTCCTTCACGGAGAGACTCTAATGGGGTATGGGCCGAAAAGGAGAAGCGTTCTAAACGCACTCGAATGTTTTCGCGCAACAACGCCAGGGACGGCTTGTTTTGGGTAGTCGCCGACAAAGTTGTATCTTGCATGTCGTTAATATTTTATATGTTGACAAAGCCCTTGAAGACAGGTCTCAAACTATACTTCAGGGGCATCTTTGTTTTTCAAAGACATACAAATATAATAAATTTACTCGCATATACAAACAATATACACGAAGCTAATTTAAATTTCTTCCTCAAAGGAATAGTGAGTTTTTACTTGCCCATACTTGGTCATCAACTTGAGTATGCGCTTGTGCGAAACCTTATTTCGCCCAGTAGTAAAGTCATACTTAGCGTCTTTTAGTTCATTCTTTTCCTCAACAGTCAACTTAGGGTAAGTATGCGTCAAAAACCATTGAAAGGCTTCTTCCAACGAATCGAAGTATTGCATTCCGGTAATTTTTAGTGAATTTAACAAGCGGCAAGTTACACCTTTTATGGCTCATGCTTGGCATAGTGGTGGTAATTACAACCTAAACCACCTACTGATATTTTCCGGGGGTTACCCCAAACTGTTTTTTGAAACACTTGGTAAAATAAGACACATCACCAAAGCCTACCTGGAAAGCAATCACATCGATGTTGTCGTCTGAGGTTCTGAGCAATTGAGCCGCTTTTTTCAGTCTAATCGTGCGGATAAACTCTACAATAGAAGTACCAGCCAAGGCCTTGAGTTTCCTAAACAAACCAGTACGACTCATCCCAATTTCCTGACAAAAAGCATTGACATCAAATTCGGGATTGTCAATATTTTGCTCCACAATGGCCGTGGCTTTCTCCATAAAAGCCGCTTCGCGGGGAGGGAGACGTTTCGAGGCGGTATCCTCGCTAGAAGTAGAAAGTTGCTGGCCGAGCGCTTCCCGAATACGATCGCGGCGCTCCAACATGTTTTGCAAGCGAAGTAACAACTCCTGAGCACTGAATGGTTTGGTCAGGTAATCGTCACTACCCGCGGTGAGCCCACTAATTTTACTGTCAAAGTCACTTTTAGCCGAAAGCATCACAATGGGAATGTGGCTGGTAACATCATTGGCCCGCAGCATTTTTACCATCTGCAAACCATCTACTTTGGGCATCATCACATCACTGATAATAAGATCAGGGACATTCTTCAGCGCCCAGTTCATCCCCTCTTCTCCGTTGCTGGCCAAGGCTACCTGATAAAAAGGAGTCAATTCAGCCTTGATAAAAGCCTGGATTTCAGCATTGTCTTCTACCACCAAAATGGTGTTTTGAGCGGTAGTAGTCACTGCTTCGTTGGATAATTTTTCTTCAGGTTCAAGCGTCTGCAACATACTATGATCTTCAGAAATATTGGCTTGCTCCAACATAGCCAATGCTTCAACAGAAGCATTGGTAGATACAAAAGGCAAACACACCGTAAAGATGGTACCTTGGTTGAGTTCACTTGTCACTTCAATCGTACCTTGGTGCAAATCTACCAACTCCTTTACCAACGCCAAGCCGATGCCAGTGCCTTCGTGGGTACGAGTACCGGAGTCGTCGGCCTGATAAAATCGGTCAAAAATAAACGGGAGCTGATCAGGTGCAATGCCCGCCCCACTATCCGATACCTTCACCTTTACTTGGTCGTCTACCTGCTCGAGCGACAAAACTACTTTGCCTTGCTCGGGTGTAAACTTGAGCGCATTGGATAATAAGTTGAAAAATATCTTCTCTAGCTTGTCTTCGTCAAACTCACCCACCATATTTTCTTCGCTCATCTGCAACTCCATCTGAATGTTTTTCTGCTGAGCCAACAATTCAAACGAATGAAATACCTGACTCAAAAACGTAATCAAGTTGCCACTCGTCAAGTGCAAAGGCATTTTACCACTGTCTATTTTAGACACATCCATCAATTGATTGATCAGTTTCATCAAGCGATGGGCATTGGCCAATATATACTGAGAATACGTCTTGACAGGAGATAATTTTTTGACCGTCAGCAGTTTCTCAGCCGGGCCAATAATAAGGGTTAGCGGGGTTTTGAATTCATGCGAAATGTTAGAAAAAAACCGGGATTTCACCTGATCCATTTCCTTGAGCTGTTCGGCCTGAGAGGCAATTTCTTCTTTCTGTTGCTCCAGCTCATGGGTACGCTTGGCTACAATGTGTTCCAGTCTCAGTTTATCTTTCTCCAATTTGCGAGATCGCCACTTCACAATGGCATATACTCCTCCGGTTAATGCCAGAACGTATAACAACAATGCCCACCAGGTAAACCAAAAAGGAGGCGTAGCTACAATCTCAATCTTTTGGATAGGTGACCAATCACTGTTGTATTTTTTAGCCCGTATCTCAAGCAGATGGGTTCCAATTCGAAAACGATTGTAATTCACAAAATTAAGTGAGGTTTCTTCCCAATCTTCCCCATCAAAACGATACTGATAGCGCACTCCTTCGGGATGTACAAAAGTGAGTGCCTGAAAACGTACCTCCAACCTTTGGTTGTATTTTAGAGTCACCTCGGAAGTAGCTTGTACTACTTTACGATTCACCAGTATTTTTTTGATGTATAGCGGAGGAACCGAAGCCATTGCAGGCTTTTGACGTAAATCTATCAACGAAATTCCTTTACTGGTTCCAATCCACAAACGTTGACGACTATCCAAAAACAAATCATTGATGCTGGGGGAAACCAAACCCGTTTTATGGTTGTAATTGATAAATTGTTGACCATCAAAGTAAGAAAGTCCTCTGGAAGTACCCACCCACACTCCTCCATGTTTGTCTACCATCAAGCTAGTACAATTATCCGAGACCAACCCATCTTTGGTATTCAATAACTGTATTTTGCCATCCTGATAAAGGCACAAACCTTCTTTGGTCCCAATCCATAGTTCCCCATTCAGCCCTTCCGCTACCGTATTTACAAAGTTACTGGCCAGTCCATCGGCCACCTTGAGCGAATCCAAAAACTGGATAGAAGGCTTCAGGCCTTGCCTATTCTCTTTGAAACTATACAATCCTCGATTGGTCACCATCCATAATTTACCCTGGTACTCCAGCATTTGTTGGATCAAAAACTCTTTGGGTAAGCGATATGAACGAACACCATAGGGATCTTCTCGGCTTTCAAATGGCACCACACCTATCATATTATCCCTAAAAGACCATCGTTGATTTTTATGATCAATGAATTGATTTTTGGACAAACTATAAGCCAGTACTTGTTGTACTTTCTCACGATCTACCTTAAAAAGGTGGGCATCAGGGTAATTAAAAGAATTGATCACTACCATCAATTCACCACTAGGGGTAAAATAAAAACCGTTGATTTGAGTAGAACTTTCGGATGGTAACAACGCTACTTTTTCAAAACCTGTTGAGCGGAATTTATAAAGCCCATTGAGCGTACCAGCATAGATGTTTCCGTACTTATCCTCAATAATTTTCCGCACAAAATCACCTTTCAACCCTCGTTGCTGACCATAGTTTTGGAAAGGCGAATAAGTAATACAGTACAAACCATCGCCATTGGTGGTAAACCACAGATTCCCCTCTTGATCTATCTCTAACGCACTAGGAAAGGCCTTCAGGTTGTATTTTTTCATTAAATCTTCGGCTTGTTGGGTTACCAAGTCGTAACAATAAAAGCCTCGATTGTTGAGGTTGTTCAAACCCGTCAGAAAATATACCTTCCCGTCATTCCCTTGTTTGATGTCATGAATGCGGTAAGGGGGTAGGTTTTTTTTCCAGGTTCTGGCTTGCCCCTGTGCATCAATCGTCCAAATTTTACCCCGCCCTCCTATCCAATACTTTTGTTGGGCATCTTGGGCAATGTGATACACAGTATCGTTTTGAATAACTTCAGGAAAAAAAGGAGCAAAAGTAGAATCAGGCTGATATTGCCATATCTGGGCCATCTTGCCAAAAACCAACATAGATTGATCCAGGGTCAAATATACTTTGAACAACGTTAAATTATTCAGGTCATCATCAGAAGGGCGGAAAGTAACCGAAGAATCTTTGGTGATATACAACTTACCTTCGGGATGAAAAGCCTGCCATTGATTGCCTTTTTTTTGATACAGAGAGGCGGCATGGGTATCGTCCGAAAGCAACATTTTATCCCCTCTAACAGCAATATTGGCTACTCTGAAAAGCGGATGATCAATTGGAGGAGTATATATAGAGTCGTTTTTTAGGTAGTTTACCCCGCCCTTCCAGCTACCTATCCAAATGGTGCCATCAGCGGCCTCGGTAGCCTCGATGGGATAGTTACTCAATAGCCCGTCTTTGCTGCGGTAGGTCTTAAAATGCTGACCATCAAAACGAGCCAATCCATCATCGGTACACACCCACAAAAAACCCTTGCTGTCTTGCATCAGCTTGTAACCCACATTGTGCGGCAACCCATCATCAGTAGTATAATGCTTGATATGAGAAAAGTTTTGCCCCTGGGCATTGTTTACCTTGAATACAAGGCAAACAACGATGAAAGAAAAGTAAATTGCTCTTAGCGTCATGTAGTTGTTAAAGTCGGATCCAATCAATTGCTCAATTGTAAAAGATATACGTTCAGTTATATACGATCACATCAAGCCAATTATCCCCCATAGTTTAGATTTCTAAAGTACGCTATCTATTACTAATTCGTAAAAAATAAAATTTTGTTCGTAGTTTTGTTTAGTTAGTAGATCGTAGTTGGGAGTT
>CALDJV010000650.1 GCA_937899305.1 uncultured Cytophagaceae bacterium | reverse complement strand
CTATTGGAGCTATTAACAGTTTTATAAAATAGAAGGGGGCGAACATGTTGATAAAACAATCTTTGATACTATTCTTGAGTATTTGTTTATTTACGCATTGTAATGGGCAAAAAAAATATGATCCTAAAACTTATAATGCCAAAAAATTTAGCCAACAATATAAAAAAAAGCGAGGCAAAGGAAGCCCCAATCAAATGAGTTTTGAGGAATACAACCCGGTCTCTACCTTGATTGTCCCCGAGCACCGAGTTCTGAAGGCCAAATACCCATTTGTAGATGTCCACAACCATCAGTGGCGGATGGGAAGCCAAGATTTGAATGAATTGGCCCAGCAAATGACCGCCCTGAATATGAAAGTAATGGTGAACTTGAGCGGAAGGGGTTGGAATCGCAATGGCGATGGTTTTTTGCAAAGAGTGATGAATAATGTAAAGACCTCGAAGCACAAAAACCGGTTCATCGTATTTACCAATATCAATTTCAATGGGATAGACGACCCCCGACTGGACCAAAACCACCGTGGCCCAAGTAGAACGTGACGTGAAAAAATATGGGGTAAACGGCCTGAAGATTTATAAAAATCTGGGACTGACCGCCAAAGATAGTCAAGGCAAGCGAATCAAAGTAGACGATCCCCGACTGGATGCTGTTTGGGCAAAATGTGGCGAACTGGGCATACCAGTGCTGATTCACTCAGGAGAGCCATTCCCGTTTTGGTTGCCTCGGGATAGCCGTAACGAACGGTGGCTGGAATTAAAACAAAAACCTGGACGCTATCGAAACCCTACCAAGTACCCATCGTGGGAGATAGTGATGAAAGAACAGCACAATGTTTTTCGGAAGCATAAAAATACCCGATTTATTGATGCCCACTTGGGTTGGCTGGGCAACGATTTGAATCGTTTGGGCGCATTGTTGGATGAATGCCCCAATGTATATACTGAAATAGGAGCCGTATTGGCCGAACTGGGGCGTCAGCCTCGTTTTGCCCGCAAGTGGCTGATCAAATACCAAGACCGGGTCATGTTTGGTAAAGATACCTGGAAACCAGAGGAGTATAAAGTGTATTTCAGGGTGTTGGAAACCGAAGATGAATATTTTGATTATTACAGAAAACGCCACGCTTATTGGAAAATGTACGGCCTGAATTTGCCCGATGAAGTGCTCAAGAAATTGTACTACAAAAATGCCCTCAAAGTAATTCCTAACATTGATAAATCATTGTTTCCTGACTACTAAATCAAGGCCTTGTTTGTAAAAATTGAATACAACTAGGGCTAAAAAACGACTAGGAATTTGGCCAGGATAACAAGAGTTGAAAAACCCCAATAAAGTATTGTTTATTGGGGTTAGTTTGATCAACAGATAATTACTTATACATTACCTTTTTTGTAATTACCTCATTTCCAGAAAAGTATTTGACCAAATAAATTCCTTTAGGTTGATTGTTGAGATCCACCACAACCTGTTCACCTGATGCTACTTCCCGATCGATGATGGGGGTCCCCATCAGATTATATACCCCAATGCGTTGGTTTTCTGCTCCTTTTGCTTGAGGAATGGCAATCGTAAAGGTGCTTTGAGTTGGGTTAGGGTACAATTGTAACCCTTGCAGTTTTTTATTGCCCACCTCCTGATTGATTTGTGTGGTGGTTCGTTGGGTAGTAATGTTGGGAGGAGTACAGGGCGCCAGAGTCAATGAAGCCGTGCTTCCAGCCTGCGAATGAAATCCAGGAACCAAAGTAATGGTGCTGCCAGCCTGATAACTAATGGTTCCGCCACTTTGGGTAATGTTACTGGCCATGATGGTATTGCTGGCTTGGTCGTTGTGGGTAACTCCGCTATTCACCCCCTGAGTAATGATGAGATCTACCGCACAACTCTGGCAGGTGTTCAGGCAATGGGCCTGACCTATGGCATTGAGCATGGCGTTGGCTACTTGCAGGTGAAACCCTTCGGCGAGATCAACACCCACCGAGTTGTTACCCAAGTGACAATAACTCATAATCGTGCCCCCACCAGCGGGAAGGATAGGGGTAAAGGAATTATAACAGTTGGCACCCTCTACAGGTAAGTTATTGATCGTTTGCCAATTGCTTCCACAATGATCTATAGCCGTATTGTTTCCATTCCATACGCAAGCATGGGTGTGGCAAGCGCCTAGCAAATGGCCAATTTCATGGGCCATCACGTTTACCGTCCAACTGTAGAGTGGAACCTGAAGGTAGGTAGTGTAGATGCGCGATGCCGATAACCTGCGGTCTATGTCATTGCTACACAAGCCATTGATCCAGGCGGCGGCTCCTCCAACGCTTCCATCGAAGGTTAACAGTTGTCCCAAGTCCCCATTGAAGGTGGAAATCTGAGTTTGAAACTCACCCAACAAATCACTGGCATTATTAGCGGTGTAAGGATCAGTAGTATTCCATATTTTCAACTCAGATACCTTGGTAGAGATCCCTTCGTTGGCATACAAAGTAGATACTTGATTGAACGCGCCCAAAACATACTGCTCGACTGCGCTCACACTGCCCAAATAGCCAAAAATATCTCGAGTAGTTTCCAGATAAATGTCTACACAAGGGCTCAGAGTGCTGCTGCTTCGCATTTGATTGAGCAGTTGATCGGCCGTCATCATTTTAGAAGTACAAGGAGGATCATCGGGCCCTTTTGCCTTGGCGCATTCATGGGCAGGATGAAAAGGTAAATCTTTGTCAAGGTAGGCCACATGGGTTTCGTGCCCTTTTATTTTGCCTATGTTGTAGTTTCCTTCTCCCGAAATGGCCACAATACCCATCATTTCGTTTTCAAACAAACTAAGCGATACCAAGCTCCTTCTTGGTTGGCCTCTTACAAAACCTCGATAATGTCGTTGTTGGTCTTTGCTTGCCTTGTATCTCTCTCCACTACTGGTCACCACCCCGTATTCATAAAATGCCGCAGGTGCTTCTACCAAATCCAATACCCAGTCGGGTTGTCCCTGAGGAGCTTTTATTCGTAAAGTAACATAGGTAGTCAGTTTGGTTTCTTGTTCAAACAAGGTTTGGGCTACCCCTTTACGGTAGTCAAAATATTGGGCCTTTTCGGGGACACCTTCCAACCGAGGAGGCGTAGGGCTGGTGGTCAATAATTCTGATACTTCATAAAACTCGACTTGGTTGTTTTGAGCTGCCTGAATTTGCTGTTTAAATACGGCCAGTGGTTGTCCAAAACTACCCAAACTAATGCATAAACAAAGTGCTATGAATTGATATCTAAGTTTTTTCATAAATCATCATTCCTTATGGTCAATCAATAGACTTCTTTATTTCTTGGGCTGATTTTGTAACCCTTGATTTTGCTTTTTGAGCATTTTTACTTCCTGCTTGAGCGCTTCCAAAGCTTTATTTTGAGCAATCAGGTGGAGGGTCAATTCTTCTATTTTACGCAACAAGGTTGCATTCATTTTACCTACCTCGATGCCTTCTTTTTCTACCACTTTGGCTGAAGGGACATCAGGTAGATGGTGATTTTTTTGAATAAAGCGTTCTACTTCGGGCAAAGTGCGTAATTGATAATCATTGGCAAATACATAATCAGGCCACGGTGCTACATTGGTTACTTGTATTTCACGAGCTCCTATTTTACCCTCTACGGCCAACTGGAAACTCCCCGGGTTATTCGTTCCTATCCCCAGCGAGCCATTGATGGCGACTCTATTGGTTGCAAAATCTCCGTATATCAAAGGGCTGCTTGTATCAGAATTATCAATATAGAGCTTGTTAGAGCCCAATTCACTAAAGCCGGCATTGTTTCCAATAAAAACATTGCCGATACCAGTAGTATTGGTATAGCCGGCACTTTGGCCAAGAAAAGTATTTCCCCAGCCAATGGTTTGGCTCTTGCCAGACGAAGCACCTAAAAAAGTATTGCTTCCCCCACTTGTATTGCTTGTTCCGGCCAAATGACCCAGAAAAACATTATAACGAGCGCTTTTGGGGCCTATTCCTGCAATTTGGGCACCTGCCTTATAACCAATACTGGTGTTATAGTTTCCCGAGATGTATATTCCAGTGTTGGTGATCATACCTGGACCATTGCCTGCATCAATGCCATAGTGGGTGTTTTGGGCGGTGGTTAGTTGAACAATGCATATTGCGGATAGTAAACTCAAAAAATATTTCATGTTGTAGAAAGGTTAGACTTGTGTAATATTAACTTCCTGGGCAAATGTAATGGATCAGCAACCTGGGTTTTTATCTCAATTCACCAATAGTAGAAATTGGCTTATGAAAAGTTGATTTGGTTTTATGAGCCCGAGGAAAAGATGATAAAGACAGCAGGCATAGACCAGTATAGGACGCTGAGAAATAAGATAACATACCCAAATGGAAGGTTTGTCGAGTGAGCTCAGGTAGAACTCCATTCTTAGACACCAACAATTGAATAAAAATACTCCTCAAAAAATCCACTTAAAATATTTCTTCGTAGATAAGTTGTCTTTTGGCCAAAACAAGACAGTGACCCTGTTTTTAAATAAAATAACTCCACCAAAATCAATAGCAACAAAAAATAATTGAATCCAAATCAATATTAAATTAGAAGATAAATTTTATGAACAATAGTACGGTTTTGCACAATCAAAATGTGCAATGGCGACAAGTGTGGAGTTTGGTTGCCCTCGATCTGGCCATCATCATTAGTTGGATTGCCTATCATAAATATCAACCCGAGCTGTTGAAACAGTTTCGTTTCGATCAATTCAAGTTTCAGTTGGCCTTGTTACAAGGGCTCATTTTATTTGCTACTCCCCCCATTGCGGGTTGGTTTGCCGACCGAGCTCGCCGTAAAGGAGGTGGACACCTGCCTGTAGTAACCATAGGAATTAATTTTGTATCCATGATTTTTATGGTAGTAGCAGTAACCATTTGGACCAATCCTACTGGGTTGGTGCGATTGGCTTTTCCTCTCATGATTGTATTATGGTTGGTATTTATGAATGTTTTTCACAGTCCAGCCATTTCTACTTTAGAGCAATTTGTTCCTACTGAAAAGCTTCCCCAGGTAATGGCCATATTTGCGGTGATCACTGATGTGGCAGCTTCTTTGGAACCCTCTATCATAGATTTGATTTCTATTTTTGGTGCTCCGGTTACTTTTGCAATAGGAGGGGTTTTGGTATTTGGATCCGGCATATGGTTGCAACGCACCTTTCGTAGTTTTGAACCAGGAAAAACTGAAGAAACCCAAGTTCAGAATACCGAAAGCACAGTTAAAAAATCACGTTTTGACGTTGTAATTATAGTCGGTTTGTTTTTGGGGTTGGCTACCATGTTTTTCTTTGAATTGTTTCCCTCAATGACCGAAAATAAACTGTCTTTTTTGAGCGCGAACGGATTCAAAGGATCCTACTTTACGTCTGCTTTGATTGCGTTTTCGGCGCTGTTAAGTTATCCCCTAGGTTTGTGGGCCCAGCGTTTTTCGGTAGTCAAAGCGGCTTGGTTTGGAGGAATCGGTTTTGCGATTGCCCTTGGGCTAATACTCACAAATTCAGGCATCATAGCATTGGTAGGCTTTGGGTTGTATCCAGTATGTTTTGCAATGATGTCGGTTACCTTCTTACCCATTGCTTTTGTGCATCTTACCAGCAAACAAAAAGTATTGGGAGTAGGATTGTTTTTTAGTGGTATCCAGTTGGCCAGTAGCATTGTAGAAGCCCTACAAGTGGGGAGTTTCCTGTAGTACCCAAGGACCAATAGCAAGAACTTCCAAGCCTGGCAAACAAAAAAAATCAACGCAAATACAATGAATGCACCCCGATGGGCTTAGACTGTCCATTGGCGGTAAGAAACAGCTTCACCGTGTTTTTACCTCGGCGAAAGCGCTTGGTATGAGCAGGCTCGAGATAAATGGTTTTGTGATTGGTAGCCTGTTTTTTCAACTCATTCCAATAGTTGGGTTTCAGAGAAAACTCCTGTTGATTTTGATCAAAAACCTTGATGACCAGTTTCTCGGTGGTTTGCAAAACCCTGGTGAGTTTGAATTTTAGTTTAATGAGAGAAGTACGACGGGCACGCGTAGAAGGGTCAAACTTTCCGCGTAGTAGCTCGCCTGGTTGGCTATGAATATTGGTGGCAAATACTTTTCCACTCAAAGTAGAGAGGCGGGTTTTTAGCTGACGATTCTCGCTCATGAGTTCTTTGTAGCTACTCTGCAAGTTATCGAACCGATACTGTAATGCTGGAATCTCAATGTCACCATCCTGATCAAGCATGGCGTTGATTGAGTCGTTCAACACTGCGATTTCTCTCCGCAAGTCTCTCACTTTCTGGCTATTGGCCTGTTGTTTATCAATGGCTGAGGTAAGCTCTAATATCTTCTGGTAGTTGATTTCTTTTTCTTTGCGAAGTTTAAGAATCTCCTTGCGTTTTTGTTTTAAAAAATTGAGTTGATTGATAAGGTCCTCTTTTTGTTCTTGATTGGTGCTGTCCAGGTTGGCAATTTGGTATTGGCGGTCTTTTATTTCGTTGTCTAATTTAGATAAATAGACATCCAGTACTTGATTTTTTTGTTCAAGTAGGCGCGTCTCCTGCTTCATAAATCCAGTTTGGGTAATCTTGTAAAGCAGCGCAATTACAAGTCCCAATATGATAGCAATAAAAAATAGGTCTTTCGAAGATACTTTCAGGCGTTGTTTGATTTTGTTGATTACCAAGACTTGTGTCATCAAGTAGCAGATTTTTGTATTATAATATTTCTCAAAAATAATGGATATGTACAATACATGCTACTAAAAATTAAACGGTATACCAAGTATGTAAGTTTTCTTTTGAATCTAATTTGTTAAATACCTCGTTATGAAGCATTTCAGTAATTTTTATCTGGAATCTGGATGTAATAATTTGCTTCTTGAGCCAAACCGATTCCCCGAGCTATCATAAAAAAAGTAAAAGCCAGCCACAAGCTGTGATTTTGTCCCCAGGCGAGGGTAATGTAATAAGTAGGCAAAAATACCTCAAAGGTGGCAACTAGGGTAGTCTCACGCATGGCTTTAGAAGCAGTAGCCCCAATGTATATTCCATCCCATATAAAACAAAATGCATTGACCAAAGGTGCCAATATTACCCAACCCATGTACTCCAGGGCGGTTTGAATCACCAAAGGTTGGTTGGTGAGTATTTTTAGAATGGCTTTTCCCGCCACTGCATAAGTAAGCGAAAACAAGCCTGCCAAGCCAATGCCCCAACGAAAAATATAACGAATGGTATGCCGTAATAAAGCTTTGTCTCGAGCTCCTACTGCTTTGCCCACCAAAGACTCTGCCGCAAAAGCAAAACCATCTACCCCGTAAGCCATCAATGATAAAAATTGCATTAATAAAGAGTTGGCCGCGAGCATTTGATTACCAAACTTGGCTGATTCAGCATAAAAAAATGAAAAAGTTGTAATGAGGGCAATTGTACGAATAAAAATGTCATTATTTACTCGAAAAAATTGCCATAAATCTGATTTTTGGAGGGCATTTTTGAGCGAAAAATATTTGAATAGCTTACGATAACGGTTGATAAAAATCAAAACGCCTACCAGTAATCCCAGGTATTGGGCAATGACTGTACCCAAAGCCACCCCTTCAGCTTTGAGGCCCATCCTGATAACCAACCAATAATTTAGGCCTATGTTGGCAATATTGACCAAGAGGCTTATAAACATCGGAGCTTTAGCATTTTGCATGCCCAAAAACCAACCATTGAGTGCATACAAACCCAGGGCCGCAGGGGCAGCGTATATTCGAATATAAAAGTAAGAAAGTGCAATTTTTTCCACTTCGACACTGCCTTGAATCAGATAAAAACTGAGCCACCCAATCGGTACTTGTAACAGGATTACTACAAAAGCAGCCAAAAAGGCCACTCCACCCGCACGAACCAATACTGACACGGCCTCGTCTAGCTTACGATTGCCCAAAGCTTGTGCGGTAAACCCGGTGGTACCCATCCGCAAAAAGCCCAACCCCCAAAATATAAAGTTAAAGATCATGCCTCCTAGAGCCACGGCCCCAATGTAAGTTTCAGACTCGAGGTGTCCCATCAGCATCAAATCTACCATACTGAGTAATGGTACTGAAACATTGCTAATGATATTAGGAATGGCGAGGTGGAGTATTTTTTTATTCAATTGAATGACGGTTAGTACAACTATTTATTATGAATGGTTCTATACAATGGTGTATACCATATTGGTGTTGGTGGTTCATCGTTCAAAATTTGAAAAGCTTGGTCAACTACGCAATGTTTTAGGGTAAAATTTTGATACTGTAATGAATAAATTACCCAATATTACCCATTAATTTAATCAATCGATGATCATTGAAACTTTTATTTAGGGTGGTAAAGTTGTACTTTTGCA
>CALDJV010000649.1 GCA_937899305.1 uncultured Cytophagaceae bacterium | reverse complement strand
CAATACGTCGCTTTACGCAACCCGAAGTCCTGAGCGATGCCGAAGGAACTAACAATACAACAATGAGCGAAGCGGAACAATAGAACAATAAACGAAGGCGGAATAATTGAACAATAAAAATCATTCAACTGCTTGCCACTCGCAGGTATTCAACATATGCAAAATGTCTTTTTTGATAAACTCTATAACGGGCTTAAGCGAATCATTTTTAGTGGCCGTTCGGAAATACAGCGCTCCTCGCAAAAAATGTTGGGTAGAGTCCGAAATATAAAATTGAAACTGACTGGGTACATCTCCCGATAGTTCAAAAACTGAGGCAGTTTTATTAGAAGGTGTTTTCACTACAAAATCCTTGATCTCATAAGCACGCTCCATATGTTTATTTAGCAAAATATGGGAGTCCTCAATAAATTCATCAAAAGTTTTATCATCAGGTACTGATTTATAAGTGAGCTGTATTTCGGCGTCAAAATCGGGGTAAATCACGTGAAACCAGTAAGGCTCAGTTATACCAGAAGAGTCAGGTCTTACTTTGGCGTAGGTGGATAATTCAAACGTGTAAGGTGCTTTTTCCTTAAATTTCACATACTTGGCCTCGGGTAGGTCTATGCGGTTGTATCCCTTGGGTTTGGGGCTGTATTCGCTACTCCCTCCACCACAAGCTGTCAGCAATGTCACCAGGAGGCCACCTACCCAATACAATCTATTCGTTATGATGTCAGTTTTTCGCATCCTCTTCGTGTATTTCAACTTTTATAATTTTTATCTTCCGTAATCCCATCGATACTACTGTAAACTCAAACTTGTCGTACACAATATTTTCGTTGAGCTTGGGCAAACGAGCAAAGCGCTCTAGCAACAAACCACCCAATGACTCACTCTCCCCTTTTACCTCGTCAAAAAAGTCATTATCAATCTCCATAATCTTGCAAAAGTCATGAAGTGATATTTTACTTTCAAACAAGTACGTATTTTCATCGATTTTAGTATACAGTTTCTCTTTGTCTCCATCAAACTCATCGTTTACCTCTCCCACAATCTCCTCTATGACATCTTCCATGGTTACCAACCCAGCCGTTCCTCCGTATTCGTCTACCACAATGGCCATGTGTACGCGTTTTTCCTGAAAATCACGCAAGAGCTTGTCTATTTTCTTATTGGAAGGAATGAAATAAGTCTTACGCAATAATTTAGTCCATTTAAATGATTCGTTGGCATTTAGAAAAGGGAGCAAATCTTTGACATACAAAATTCCTTTGATATGATCTATGGTATCAGTATAAATAGGGATGCGCGAATAGCCACATTCTTGAATTTTTTCTAACAAGTCATGAAAATTGGTGTCAAAATCTATGGAGGTAATGGCCAACCGGGAAGTCATGACTTGCTTGGCAGTAATGGTCCCAAAATTGACAATTCCCTTCAAAATTTCTCGCTGCTTCACCGAAGTATCTGTACGATCAATGACATCTTCCAGTCCTTTGATATCAACTTGATACCCTCGTTTCTTGATTCTTTTCTCTACCACATTGCTCATTTTCATGAGTACAAATGACAGTGGATTGAATATCCGCATGGCAAAAGAGATGAGGCGAGCAGTACGCCTTACAAAAAACAAGTTACGGTTATTGGCGTATACTTTAGGCAGTAATTCTCCAAAAAACAAAATATTGACAGTAACCAATACGGTAAGTTGAAAAACCACTACCCCGCTGGGATTGCGGGTACCCACCATGACCCAAGTCAAGTAAGTAGAAATGGTTACAAAAGCTACATTGATGAGGTTGTTAAAAATAAGGATCGTAGCCAGTAATCTTTGAGGTTTTTGCAGCAACTGTACAATCAGTTGTTCCGACTTGTTTTCGCTGTCTTTACAATGCTCTAGATCATCACCAGATAACGAAAACAAACCGATCTCAGACCCTGAAATCAAGCCGGATAAGAGTAATAGAATCGCCAGTATTACAAAAAAAGTAATATAAAATACGAGGTTGGTACTCGCTAAATCAAGCAATATGTTTACAAAGAACAAACTTTCGGTCTCAGAGTCCAAGTCAGCAGCAAGTTAATGTGAATTAAAAAGGAAGGTCGTCTGGTTCGTCCGCATTGAAAGAGGTTTCGGTGGTTTCTCTTTTTACGTTGGCCTGCGCCATATTATTATTGGGGGGAGCCGCATAACCTCCTCCTTGTCCTTGGTTCATGCCACCATCTTCGCGAGCACCCAACATGGTCATGTTTTGCCCTTGTACATCTAGCGAAAAACGAGTTTGCCCGGAATTGTCAGTATAGGTACGGGTAGACAATCGCCCTTCCACATATACTTGTTTCCCTTTTCTGAGGTATTTTTCTACCACTTCAGCGTTGTTTCCCCAAAAAGAGATTCTAAACCAATCGGTTTTTTCTGGTTCACCTGGTCGGGTATAAGCATTTACGGCCAATGAAAAATTGGCTACTTTTCTACCTCCGTGTTCGCGCACTACTGGATCGTCACCAAGGTGACCAATTAATATAACTTTATTATAACTTGCCATTTATTAGCTTTTAATTTGTGGCACAAAATTACATATAGATTTATAAAAATACTCAAAAAAAGTTTTTATTCAAATAGTTATCAATTAAAACCGGTTTGGGCAAATCCACTATTTCACTTAACTTAAAAAAGTGCAACTTATCAAAAAACACATTCTCAGTTTGGCTTGCTGGAATTTGTATATGATGAAACGTAGCATGGATACGCTGATGGGTCAAAATATGCTTATAAACAACTGACTCTTTGGTAATTACCCATTTACTAGTCAGCACATCTTCCCAATTCGCCTCTCCCAAAAGGGTTTCGGTATTTTGTAGAGCAGCCTTCTCTTCTAACCAAAAATCATACAATCCACTCCAGATATCTTTATCAACACGTTGCTTCATACCCAAAAACACTTCTCCGTTTTTTTGATACTCAAAAATCAAATAATGGAAGTAACGTTTTTTAATTTTGAGTTTCTTAATTTTCACGGGGAGTTCTTTTTGTTTTCCTTGCTGAAAAGCCACACAGTTGAGCTGCATCGGACAATACATACAGTTTGGCTTTTGGTGGGTACATTGCAAAGCTCCAAATTCCATCATGCCTTGGTTGTATTCGTCGGTTTGTTGCGCTGGCAATAACGATGTTGCCAATGCTTCAAACTCTTTAGCACCTTGATTACTGGCAATATCGGTCGCTACCCCAAACACCCTGGCCAGGACTCGAAATACATTGCCATCCACTACTGCTACCCGCTCGTTGTAGGCAAAAGAAGCAATGGCTGAAGCAGTATAGGTGCCTACCCCCTTCATCTTTAACAATTCTCGATAAGTTTCTGGAAACTTACCTCCTAGTTCCTGATGAACAAATTTGGCTGCAGCATGTAAATTTCGTGCCCTTGAATAATAACCCAACCCTTGCCACAAACGTAATACACTTTGTTCATCAGCTTCGGCCAGATCTTTCACAGTAGGGTACGTTTCTACAAATTTTTCGTAATAAGGCAAACCTTGTTTCACCCGAGTCTGTTGTAGAATTATCTCCGAAAGCCAAATGAAGTAAGGGTTTTTGGTATGGCGCCAAGGAAGGTCACGTTTATTTTTGGCATACCAATTGAGAATATTATCAGCAAATAGGTGTTTGTCCATCTAATTCAAGAAGTTACAAGTGATTTTCAAATCAAAATGATCTTTCAAAATAAGATCGTTACTTTAAACACTTTTAGCTTTCAAAGGTTTATAAATTTTAGGGTAGTAAAGTTGATTATTTTCATTTGACAAAAAAAGTATTTCTTTTGAGTAATCCACCCAAAATTTCTCCAAAAAACGCTAACTACCAAAGAATCAATTATTTTTGATGAAATTCTTTTTTATTAGGAATTCAAAAATTAGATTTGCAAATACGTAAACCTATGGTTTTTAGTTTATTATAAAAATTATTGTATAACTTAAATATTAGTCAAGTGACAAAAGCGGAGGTAATTTCAGAAATAGCCGATAAGACAGGGATTGACAAAGAGAAAGTTCAAATCACTGTGGAGGCTTTTTTTAAGGTAATACAAAACTCCATGGAAAATGGAGACAATATTTACGTTAGAGGCTTCGGTAGCTTTATCAATAAAAAGCGCGCGAAGAAAATTGCTCGTAATATTTCCCAAAACAAGGCTATGGAAATTCCTGAGCATTTTGTACCAAGTTTTAAACCTTCAAAGGTGTTCATTGAGCGTATCAAAAACAGCAAAAAGCTGAAAGACAAATTAAGCGAAAACGGTAAGAAATAAATTGTAGTATGTCACGATCACAGGCAGTGATTATTGCTTTGGCCTCATTCTTAATTGTAGGGATGTATTTGTTGCCCAAAGCCATTGTAAAAGGAAAAAAACAATCAACCCAGTCTACGAATTTGTCCCAAAAAGGACAAAAAAACAAAAACCCTGCGACTAGCGGGAATGATGACCACAACCAACCTTCACTTTCAAAACAACAACTTACTCAGATTACTGGGTGGAAAAATGCCATAGGCAGTAGTACAAATAAAGAAAAAAAAGTTATCTTTGCCGATTCAATAGCGAATTTGTTTAAATCTGCAAATTTATTTGATAGTGCGGCTCATTATACCGCTCAAATTTCGGAATGGAATCCAAGCCCTGATACTTGGATGAAAGCCGGAGATTCCTATTTATTTGCGGCAAGATTTTCCATAGATCGGGCTAAAGTAGAAAGTTTTACTAAGAAGGCCCGAGGGTATTACGAAAGGGTACTCCAAAAACAGAAAGATTATCAGGATGCAAAGGTGCAATTGGCACAAACCTATTTGGTGTTACCCAACCCCCAAAACCCTATGCAAGGGGTTCAGATGTTACTACAAATAGTAGAAAAAGACCCTAATAATGAATTGGCCCTGTTTACCCTAGGAGAACGCTCCATGCAGGTAAGGAAATTTGACAAAGCTATTGAACGTTTTGAGAAATTACTTTCGGTGAATCCAAAAAATGAAAATGCCCAATATTATTTGGGAATGGCTTACGCTGAAACGGGTAAGAAACTCAAAGCACTTGATATATTCAAAAAAATACAAAGTGTTAGTAGTGATTCGGCAAAAGTAGCCGGAGCTACTGATTACATCAAAAAATTAAAATAATTGTTTCATTTTTAAAAGGAGAGAGATATGCCTTGTGGTAAGAAAAGAAAACGTCACAAAATCGCTACTCATAAGCGTAAAAAGCGTCTAAGAAAAAACAGACACAAGAAGAAGTAATAACATTGCAAATCATTTAGCAATCTAGATATATTTCTATCGATTAGTCCATAGGGTATTCAAGATAATACTCTATGGACATGTTTTTTCCTAAACTAAAATCTGATAAACTTTGAGTAACGAATTAATCATCAATTCTACTCAAAAAGGTGAACGAATCGTCCTTCTCAAAAACAAAAGGGTAGTTGAATACCATATTGAGCAAAAGGATAATAATTTTACGGTAGGTGATATTTATCTTGGAACAGTAAAAAAGGTAGTTCAGGGTCTCAATGCTGCATTTATAGATGTAGGCTACGAAAAAGATGCATTTTTGCATTATCTAGATCTTGGACCAAAATTTAGTTCCCTCAATACATTTACCAAAGATGTACTTGCAAAAAAAAACGTACAGTATAAACTTCAAGATTTTAAACTAAAACCTGAAATAAATAAACTGGGGAAAATTTCCAGTATTTTCAGTCGAAATAACCAGGTTTTAGTACAGGTAATCAAGGAACCTATCTCCACCAAAGGCCCAAGATTATCCTGTGAATTATCACTTGCAGGTAGATATTTGGTATTAGTACCTTTTTCAAACTCGGTAAATATTTCCAAGAAAATCACTGACAAAGAAGAGCGCCAACGTTTACAGCGCCTGATGTCGTCTATTAAACCTGCCAATTTTGGAATTATTGTTCGAACCATTGCCGAAGGGAAGGATGTTACTGAACTCTATAGAGATCTCGAAAGCTTAGTCGAGAAATGGGTAGCTGGAATGAAAGCCCTCCGGGGAGCCAAGCCCAAAGATAAGGTGATAGGAGAAATGAGTCGTGCTTCGTCTATCTTGCGCGATATGTTGAATGAAAACTTCGACAGTATCGTAACCGACGATAAGACGATTCATGGTGAAATCAAATCCTATATTCGCCAAATTGCCCCTGATAAGGAGAAAATTGTGAAACTCCACTCGGGTAAAGCAAAAATTTTTGAGCAATTTCATATAGAGAAGCAATTAAAGTTACTTTTTGGGAAATCAGTTAGCTTGCCTAAAGGAGGCTATCTGATTATTGAACACACAGAAGCGCTACACGTAATAGATGTCAACAGTGGCAATAAATCTAACGTGGAGCAAGATCAGGAAAATACAGCGTTGAATGTAAACCTGGAGGCAGCCAAAGAGATTGCCCGACAACTCCGCCTACGAGATATGGGAGGAATTGTAATCATTGATTTCATAGACATGAAAAAAGTTGAAAACAAACGCAAAGTCTATGATTTTATGAAGGAGCAATTAAAACAAGACCGTTCAAAGTCTACTGTGCTGCCATTGACCAAGTTTGGACTCATGCAGATTACTCGCCAACGAGTACGACCTGAGATGAACATTACAACTCGCGAGACCTGTCCGTCTTGTGGGGGTACCGGAAAAATAGAAGCCTCAATTTTGGTTTCTGATGTAGTAGAAGCGAATCTAGAGTATGTTTTGACCAAACAAAACGAGAAAAAGATTTCGATTGTATTACACCCTTATTTACACGCCTATTTTACCAAAGGTGGATTCAGATCAAAAAGGGTAAAATGGTTGTTTAAATATGGAAGATGGGTCAATTTGATCAAAGATTCAGCATTGCCGTTGACTAGTTTCAAATTCCATAATCGTTTGGGTGAAGAACTGGAACTTCAACAACGATAAGCATAAAATACTTTTAATTCCAAATTCAGCGTTTCTATAAGTAAATTTTTATTTTCTTACAGAAACAGGATTTGGAATTTTTTATTTCATCATATCATGAAACCAAAAACAATCAAATATTTAAATAGCAACAACTTGCATCAGCAAAGTTTACGCAAAAGCGGACTAAGCATACTTCTCATTTGTCTATTGGCAGGTCTGTTTGATGGCTGTACTTCTTCGAGTAGTGGAGATTGTAACCGACTCGACCTGTCTAAAATAGCCGCTCAGGTAACCATAGAGGATCTTACTCCTGCTATGCTTGCCCTTAAAACCCCTGCGCAGGCTAAAAGTTTCCTCAAAAAAAATCCCCTATTTGCCAAAAGATTTGCGCAGGCTCCTCAAATGCCTGAGGATACCGTAGCGAGTGTGTTGGTAAAGTTTGCCCAAACTCCTCATATGGATACTTTATACACTTTTGTAAAAGAGGTGTTTGGAGACTATAGCCAACTCAAACAAGAACTTAGCAATGCCTTTAAACACGTAAAACATTATTACCCTTCGTTTAAGATTCCCAAAGTGAAAGTGGCCATCACGGGGGTGGGAAGTTTTTTTGGACGAGATTTGTATGTATCGGAAGATGTCATCATTTTGAGCTTGGATTATTTTATCGGCAACCAAGCCAAGTTTAAAAAATACCGCCCTCGTCAACCAAGTTATATTCTAAAAAGGTATGCACCAGCGTATATCGTACCCAGTATTATGCAGTTCATTTCGGTGGCTTATAACAAAAATGATCTACAAGATCGCTCTCTGATAGCCGACATGGTGGCTTATGGAAAAACTTGGCAGTTTGTAAAAACCATGATGCCTTGTATTTCTGACTCTTTGATTACCGGGTACACCGCCCGCCAACTGGCCAACGTGACCGATGTAGACAATAAAAAAGTAATCTGGGGACATTTTTTGGACAAACAGGTGTTGTTTATCAATACACCTTACAAAAAGAAAGCCTATACTGGCGAAAGACCCTACACTGCAGAAGTTGGAGTAGGCAAAGAGTGCCCTGGCCGGATTGGTTGGTGGGTAGGCTGGCAGATTGTACGCAAATACATGAAAAAATTTCCTAAGAAAACTTTTCAGGAGGTCATGGCTGATACTGACAGTCGCCAAATTTTCAATAATGCATCCTACAAAGGAGATTGATTGTTTCGTTGCGCTCCTTGTTTTATTGTTCAATTGTTACGCTTCGCTAATGGTTGCATTGTTAGTTCCTTCGGCTTCGCTCAGGACTTCGGGTTGCGCGAGGCGATGATTATTCAACCGAGCCTTGGTTAGCTCATCAAAAACTAATTGTTCCGCTTCGCGCTACTATGGACTATGGACCGTCGACTGTGGACTATCGACTAAATAAAACTAAACAAATGAATACAAGAGAAGAACAACTCAAAGCTTTCGACC
>CALDJV010000648.1 GCA_937899305.1 uncultured Cytophagaceae bacterium | reverse complement strand
GATTTTTTGGGCAATATGCCTCTTAATCAAAATGCTTGCCGCTCACTAATGATATGGCTCAAATTGATCCTTGGTTGCATTGTATTGGAACAGCCCTTTTTTGGTGGCTACCACAAGTTGCTCTTGAATACGAAATACCCGGTTGTTGGCTGAAGAGGGTAGGCCAGTTGCTTTGCCATACAATCGCACATTTTGTATACTATCTGCCTCATTGGTTAGCTTCAGTCTTAACACTCCCTGGTTTGCATTGGAGGTCCAAACAAAACCATTGGTATCTATGACTACTCTAGTAGACTCGTCAAAAACGATGGGAAGGCCTTTGACTTTGACTTGTGCTGATATTTTGCCCTGATTGATGTTGACTGTATAGAGGCCATCTTTGGTAAATACCAGCCAAGTGTTACGATGAACCGTATCTAGTGGGGTAATTCGCATCACATTCCCACGAAAAGGCAGTACACTAACTTGTTTTTTTTCCACTTTCAATAAACACTCAGCGTGCCCACTTAGCAAACATTGATTGGATACTTTGACCAAGCTTTGATTCACCCCTTTAGAACGAGGTACCTGGACAAATTGTCCTGAAAGCTCTTGAGAATCCAAACGGAAAAGCCCTTGTGAAGTTCCAACGTACAATGCTCCTTGAAATTGAATGGCATCATAAGGAATGCCCACTAGTCCTTGTTTTTGGTTGTATACTCTTAGCGGAGAGAAAACATCTATTTGAGTGACTCCTTGGGCAAAACCCAACCACAATCGTTGTTGATCATCTAGAAATAATGAAGAAATGACGTTGGATGGCAACCCAAATTGCTTACTGATTTTTTGTACAATATTTCCCTGACGATCCAACAACAGTAAACCTTCATCAAAGGTACTCAAGGCAAAATAGTTTTGAGAAAGAGGAATGCCTTGATACAATTGAGTTGCCTTGAGCGTCGTATTGATTGGTCGCTTCCATTCGGTACACCCTTGTCCGTCATATACATAAATACCGTCGTGCTGAGTCCCAATTAAAAACTGGGTTTGATTATAGGGTAAAATACATTGTACCCTTTTAGAAGACAGTACTTCACTGCCAATTAACGGCACCAGTTTTTTTTCTTTCAACAAAAAAAGCCCTCGATTACTTTCTTGGATAAATAAATGGGTAGCCGACTGAAATATATTGAGAAACTTGGTACGAGAGGCAATGTATTTAAACCGTTGGGTCTCTACTTCATAGAGGTATAAACCTTTGGCACTAAAAAAAATAACTTGAGAACCAGTGGCTATGACTTTGGTAAATACCGGGAGGGGAAAATTAAATTGTTTTACTTGGGGAACCAATGAAACAAAGGTAAAGTTGGCTTGTTTATCTGGAGCAAAATAGCCTAAATCACCATTGCCTCCTACATAAATTCTATCTTTCACGCAAGCCAACGCTTTGAGGGAACTTTGTTCGGGGGTTTGGTGCTGACGCCAGTTGATACCGTCAAACTCTACAAGACCATTGTCGTTTGCAATAAAAATAATCCCTCGCTCGCCTTGAGCAATCTGATGATTGTGAGCAAGTACTGGATAATCAGTCAAAGTATAGCTTTTCATCAGAGGCAATCCTCTTTTTCTGATGCTGGACTTATCTCCGCTTTGCGCAAACAAAATACCCCAACTCCAAAAAAAACAGGTCAAGCCAAATAAAAATTTTTGCATCATATCCATCAACAAAATTATCAACCAATGTTATGCCATTATATGTATGTACAATCAAGTAACTAGATTGGTTGATTGTTGTTGTGTTTTATTTTTTAGCTAGGAGTTGGTAGCTCGTAGTTTTTTTAGTTAGTAGTTGGTTGTTTTGTTTAGTCCATAGATTCTTTAGTCCACAGTAACGCAAAGCGATACAAATTAATGACCGCTTTGCGCAACCAACGTAGCATTAAGTCTTCATTATACTTCAATGCCTACCAACAAAATATCGTCTCGCTGTTCGGCATCTTGTTGAAATTCATCTACGGCTAATTCTATTGCCTTTTTTTGCTCGCTAATAGATAGATCGGTACTCGCCAACAAAACCTTCTTAAATCGTCGTGTACCAAAGCTTTTACGCTTTGGATTAGGCGTATCTACAAAACCATCCGAAGAAAGATAAATACGCTCTCCGGCATCTAATATAATATCTTTTCCAGTAAATTGCTTTCGGGTGTTGTCTTGCCATCCTCCTATTGAAAATCGATCTCCTTTTTCCTCTACCAATTCGCCCTGATGGGTATAATACAAACTTCTTTTGGCTCCAGCAAAACATACATTGGTTTGTTCTCCTCTTGGTTCAATCGTACAGATGCATACATCCATTCCCTCTCGGTTACTACTTTTTTGTTGGTTGAGGTCTTCATAAACACTTTTGTCCAGCAACTTGAGTATATCCGAAGGATGGGTCACTTTCTTTTCGTTTACTATCTGATTGAGCAAGGTATTACCGATCATGCTCATAAAAGCTCCTGGTACTCCATGCCCAGTACAATCTACTGCTGCTACTACTATTTTATCGTCACTTTTGCTCAACCAATAAAAATCTCCTGAGACGATGTCTTTGGGGCGATATATCACAAAACTGTCTTTTAGTACCTGTTGCAGCTTTTCTTGAGAAGGCAAGATGGCTTGTTGGATGTTTTGAGCGTAATAAATACTCGTGGTAATGAGTTTATTTTGACGTTCTAGGTTTTTACTTTTCGAGGCCAAACTTTCTTGAGTAGCGACCAGTTCTTCTACATTTTGCCGCATCTCTTCTTCTTGGGCGTGTAGTACATCATTGGCTTCCTCGAGGTCTATTTTTTGAATTTCGAGGGTTTGCTTTTGCTCCTCTAGCTGTTTCAGTGCCTTTGTGAGTACCAGTTCACTGGACTTGATGCTTTGGTTTTGTCGTTCGAGCTCTTTTTGTTTTTTACCCATTACCTCATGGATCGCTCTGAGCTCTTCTACATTTTGCCGCATTTCTTCTTCCTGTGCCTGTAAGATATCTTTTTGCTCCTCAGATGCTTTCAACAACTGACTGGTTTTTTCACCAGATTGAATATTGAGGAGCATAGAGGAAATACGATCAGCAAGAATTTCCACAAAATCGATTTCGTGATTTTCAAACTCTTTGAAAGACCCAATCTCTAAAACTCCTACTTCAGTTTGATTGAAAATCAATGGTATGATGAGTACATTTCCATTTTTAACTTCGTCTGCTCCTAGTTTCACCTCAAAGTATTCGGGCATTACTCCTACTTGGTGAATGGTACCTTTCTCAATCAAAGCCTGCCCTATAAGCCCTACCCCAAAATCTCCATCATGAGGAATTTTCTTTTGTTGGATACGTGCTTCGTTAATGCCATAACAAGCAACCAGTTCTAACCATTGTTCCCCTCTTTCTTTTTGTAACAAAAAAATGGTTCCCTGATTTCCCTTCAAGAATTTGATCAGTTTACTTAGGAGTTTTTGTCCCAAGGCATGCATATCAGAATCTCCTGTACTTAAAACATCACCAAGTTCAGCCAGCCCGTGAGATACCCAAGCTTGTTTTTCATTTTCTCCTTTTAGCGTAATCAGCTGATTTCTAGCGGTAATCAAAGTCATATACAAGCTATTTTCTGCAATGACTCGCTCCTTTTTCTCCATCTCCAGGCGTACCTGGTAATTTCCTTTGCCAAGCTCTTCTACAAAGTCTCTCACTTCTTTTAGATTGTAAGCAAGGTCATTGGTTGCTTCGGCTATTTTTCCTAGTTCATCTTTTTGCTTGATGTCAACTCCTTGGTCTAGTTGGCCATTGACCATTTTACTGGATACCTCACTCAGCATTTGCAATGGTCTGAGGGTATACCGCCAAAAAATATAGAGTACATATAACAAAATGAAAACATTGCTCAACAAAACAAAACGACGCCAAAACACCCGCTTGTTTTGCACTGCTTCGTTAAGTTCAGTAGTTCGGTAAATAATTTCGTTACTGGTTCTAATAAATTTTTCGTTCAGATTGGTTGCGGTGGAAAGTATTTGCTTTTGTTGGGCTATGCTATGCTCAGAAAAAAGGATGCTACTCACCTGAGAAACTTGTTGGTTATAAGTTTGCCAATCCCTTTCCAAATTTTCGTGCAAAGCAAACAATTCGGGATTAAGCGGACGTACCTGAATTTTCTGCTTATTGATTGTGATGATGCCCCCAAATTTCAGGATACGTATTGCAAATTCAATATCTTGTTTTATAACATTGAGTTCTTTGCGATAAGAATTTTCTCCTTTAGCCACCAATTGGCTCAGGTTCAAGACCTTCACCGATAGCATACGGTTTTGGCATGCTACATTCACCCAGTTATTGTTTAATCTTACAGATTTACTCTCAAAACCCCTGAATATCACTTGGCTTGTGATAATAATAAGCATGACTAAAATCAGAGGAAAGAAAATCTTGTATCTGATAGAAAGATTATGAAAGTTTTTAGTCAACTTCGTCATAAAGTCAGTGTGTATATGTCCAGTCGGAAACGCTTTTATAGCTAATTACTATTACCGCAAAAACAATGACAATTTATATAATTTATTTAGATTAAATAATTCGTAAAAATAAAATTTCGTTTTTCTTTAGTTAGAAGTCAGTAGTTGGTAGTTTTTTGTTCCAAAGTCCATAGTTTTTCGTCGCTTCGCGCAACAATTTAACAATGAACGTAGCGGAACAATGTAACAATAAAAAGATGCAGCAATAAAGCTATGAATTAAATCTTGATCGCCCATACTGTAATGTCATCTCTTTGGTCGGTACCCACTTGATGCTGGTCTAAGGCATCATTCAACCTTTCTTTTTGGGTTGCTAAAGGCAATGACGCACAATTTTGTAATAACTCCTTGAAACGAACTGTTCCGAATTTTTTGCGTTGCTCGTTGTTTTGATCTATCATACCATCGGTCGTTAAATAGATCACAGTACCTTTGGGTACTACAAAAGCCTGCTGAGTAAATTCTGGGTTCTCGAAATGCTTTCCTCCCCCAATCGACTTACGACTTCCTTTTATTTCAAGCAATTCGTTGTTTCCTGGTATGATGTAGTAAAGTGGCCTTTTGGCTCCAGCAAAAGTAATTTGCACCTGGGTATCATCAATGGGCTCAATCATGCAAAGGCATAAATCCATGCCATCGGCATTTGCCTGAGATTCTTGACGCAAAGCAATACGAGTAAGCTTGTGCAATTCCTCAAGTATTCGGGCAGGTTGAGTAAGTTCTTGGTCATTGACAATTTCATTCAACAAGGTATAGCCAATCATGCTCATAAAGGCCCCAGGAACTCCGTGCCCAGTACAATCTACTGCCGCCATCAATAGTTTGTTCTCGATACTCCCCGATAACCAGTAAAAATCACCCGACACAATGTCTTTAGGTCGATAGAGCACAAAATAATCGTCCAGTACTTGATCCATACGCTGCCCAAAAGGAAGAATGGCTTGTTGAATCGTTTGCGCATAACGAATACTCGAGGTAATGTCTTGGTTTTTGCGTCGAATAATTTCGTTGGTTTTTTCCAATACATCTTTCTGACGCTCAATCTCATCTTTTTGCCCCTCGATCTCGTCTTTTTGATACTCTATTTCATTTTTTTGGAGCTGAATATTATCGCGCTGTAGTTCAATTTCATCATGTTGCCTCTGAATTTCATCTTTCTGTTGTGTCAGCTCCCGGTTCACGGTTTTCAATACTTCCGCTTGAGCAATCATTTCCTCTTTTTGTTGCTCAAGCTCTGTGTTTTTATTGGTAATTTCTTCTTTCTGTTGCTCTAGAGCCGTATTTTTTGCGGTAATTTCTTCCTTTTGAATCTCGAGCGCATCATTTTTTGAAACAATTTCTTCTTTTTGCTCTTCGAGAATTTCGTTTTTATTCCGAATCTCAGTAGTCCTTTCTTCTACTTTTTGCTCCAAAAACTCTTTTTGTTGCCGCAAACGACGCGTATTTAGCCAAATAATCCCCCATAAAATCAGTAATGCCATCAATACGAAGCCAATATAAGCCCCAATCGTACGATACCAAGGTGCCTCTACAATGAAAGTATAGGTAGCTTCTTTACTTATTTCTCCGTATACATTGCGTGCCTTAAGATGAAAAACATACTTCCCTGCCGATAAGTTGGTGTATTCCTTTTCTTTGTGATCTGCCCATTCCGACCACTTTTGGTCGAATCCCTCGAGGTAATAACTGTACTGAATAAATTTAGGTAGGGTAAAATAAGGAGTGCTAAAACCAAAGCGAAAACTATTTAGTTTGAAAGGAAATTTTTTGATGGCAGATTGAGGTTGTTTTGACAGTACACTCCCTACTACATTGCGATACATACCCGCAAAAATCAGGGAGTCGCGCCCCAAGCCAGTTTCGAGTTCTACTTGATTGATAAATGCATTGAAATCACTTGCATATTTTTTATTCAAATCTCCTTGGTAGTGAATGATCCCTTCAGAGGTTCCCATCATTACTTCCCCACTTTTTAGGGGTATAATACAGTATACCTCGGTACCTTTTAATGGGGCAAAGTGACTGTAATTTACCGAAAACCTTTTTTCCGGTTCACTCTCCTTTTGCAGTACTCCAACTTTGTCTCCTACCTGAAACCAAATGTTACCTCTAAAATCTTCTACCAGAAAAAAGACTTGTTGCCCTCTAGGCATGTAGGTATCCAATAAGTCTCTCTTAAATTTATTTTGTTCTTTATCAAAGGTAAAAATTCCTTGCTCGGTCGCCAATACGACTCGATTGTCCACTTTAAAAATTCGAATTTGTAGGTTAGATGGTAATCCATATTTGGTAGCATCACAAAACTCCAAATTCATCAAACTATCGGTAGCTTCATCAAGGCGAAACTTAAAGACACCCACATTTTCATGTGAAGTCCAAAACGTGCCTTCTTCGTCTCTTAGCAAGTAGTGGTATTGGTCAAAAGTAGATTTATAATTCTTAAACTGTTTGATTTGGGTCCATTTTGGCCCTTCATGAGAAAGTAAAGCAAGGCCTTTGGCTCCCGCTACCAATATTTTATTGTTTTTTAGGGGTTCAAAACCTACAATATGGCTTTGACCTTGAAATATTTCTCGTGCCACTGTTCCCTGAATGCTCATTACCCCGTTGAAACGCCCCACATACAGGCGTTCTTCCAATTCAACAAAATCCCAGGTCTGACCCGATCCGTCTTTCATCAAACGAAAACTCGTACCCCCTTCTAAAATATTTTCTTGCTTCACCCATTCCTTCATGTAAAGCCCATTATTTGTAGCCAAGTAGAGGTTGTCTTTAAACAAACGAATGGCATTGGTACCACCATCAATTCCTAAACGTTGATCAAAAACCGTGAGCGGTAGCCCTACCTGAAGCATAGATAGGCCACTTTCTCCACCCAACCATAGGTTCTGATTTTTGTCTAAAAATGAATAATAAATAGAATTACTCAACAAACCTTTGGCCTGGTTGATCAATTGAACTGGATTGCCTTTTAGATCTAAAATGAGTACCCCTGCATTGAGGGTAGTAATGACATAATATTTGTTTTCCAGAAGGCGAGCGCTGTATATTTCAGCTTTGACCAAAAAGGGAGTCAAGTCAGTTCGCCAAGGGGTAAACTGTTTGCCATCATAAATCATCAAGCCTTTGGTACGAGTTGCAATCAATATTTGGTCATTGCCAAAAGGTACCATCCCATAAATGCGCTCATTGGCGAAAAAATCACCTCCTGGCACCATCTCCAGGCTATCACCATTCAACTTCATCAAGCCCTTCTCCCATTCTCGCATGTACATCACATCATTTACCAAAAACCCTCGGTGAAACAATTTATCTTTGGTAGGATGAATTACTTTTACTTTACTCTTGGAGTTGGGAACATCTTTTGGGAAAATGTATAACCCCGAAAAACTTACGGTATAAATTGCATTTTTGGCAATGTATATGTCCCACATATTGTTGAAGCTACGCTCTTCTTTGGGTATCACTGGCAAGAGCGATTCGTATTCCATTTTACCGAGTGAGTCGGGGGTCAAATAGCCCACTTCCCCCAATGCTCCTGCATAAATACGGCCGTTTTCATCTTTGGCCAACGATCTAACCACCGCCTTGTTGGAAGTAGTAATGAGCCGCCAATTCAAGCCATTAAATTCAAGAATGCCATCATTATTGCCCACATACATCATTCCTCGGTTGTCTTGAGCAATGGTCCAGTTTTGAGAAGCGGCCTGATAATCTTTGGGGGTATAGTTTTGAATGAACGGGATTCCTTTGTTTTTGATGAGAAAGTCGGTATTAGGCGGAATAGTATCGTTTTGGGCAACCACTGGCATACAGGTACCCAATAAATAACAAAATATGATATATGATATAATATACAACATGTTCGCCCCCTTCTATTTTATAAAACTGTTAATAGCTCCAATAG
>CALDJV010000647.1 GCA_937899305.1 uncultured Cytophagaceae bacterium | reverse complement strand
CGGTTTTATTACCCGTAGCGCTGCTATGGGCGCAAAATTTATCCTGTAAGGAACTCTGAGGCCCAACAATCCATGCATATGACCAAATCGGACACTTATTTTGAAAGCGTTACTTGGTCTAATATTAGTTCAACCACACATTTCAATCGCCTAAAATTGTACTTTTAGCAATTTAGATATAACTTATATGACTATTTTACAGCACCTTGAAACGTTTAATTTTTATTTGTATTTTCAGGAATAAATATTAGACAGTTTTTTAACGAAGTTCAACATTAAAAATTGATCAGTCACTATGAGTCTAATTTCGCCAGCTTGCCGCCAAGTATGGTATTTTCGGATAAATGATAGATAAAGAGCAGCATATTTGGAGATATTCAGCATGTACCTATTCGTAACTATACAGATGTTAAATGAATGTCTACATCTTTAAGTCAATTACCATCATAGGCTATATTATCGTATTTAAAATATTACAACGAACGAACTTATATGCAAAGGGAACTCAATCAATACCATTGCCCATTTCCAGATTTGCAACAAGCAATTACGCCAATTCTATTTTTATATTTTTTTTTGTGCTTTGTCACCGTATATGGCCAAGACCACTCCCTAGTTGAGATCAAGAAGGAAGGTGTATTAAAAGTTACCAACTTTTTACCCAATGAATATAAAGGACACGCGCAAAATTGGAGCATTACTCAAGACAACCGGGGAGTGATCTATGTGGCCAACATCAATGGTATATTACAATACGATGGTCACGAATGGCGCTCTCTGCCTGTTGAGGATTTTCAAGTAGCTAGAGATAAAAACGGGCGAATATATACTCATTTAGGCTACTTGGAAGCCGATTCTTTAAACCAAATTCAGTACCACTCTCTCAAATCTTTGCTCCCGGCCAAAAAACAGGCACTCCACAATTTTAATACCCGCGAAATCGTCCTTAACGATAATTTTATTGCCTTTCACAAGGTAGGTTCACTCTCTATTTATCAAAATAATCAATTGAAAGTCATCCCCTTGTCCAGTGAGTTTCTCCGACCCGCACTTGCTATCAACCAGACCGTTTATATGACCAAAAAAGGAACCGGCTTGATGAAATTGACCAAACAAAGACAGTGGCAGCTGGTACCTGGCGGGGAGACTTTTGCGGATAAAAATATTACTTCAGCAGTTGCTTTTGGCAAAGGACAGTGGTTACTATCCACGCTGCAAAACGGATTGTATTTGATGGATGCTACTGGCTTTAGAGCTTGGAATGTACCAGTCAACATTTTTTTGAAAAACAATCAAATTAATTGTAGCCTGCCGCTGTCGGATAATTTGGTAGCATTTGGCACAGTACGTAACGGAGTTGTAATCATAGACCATCAAGGCAATATTGTTCAGCGCATTAACCAACGTAATGGCCTCAATAGTAATTATGTCCGGGCTTTATTTCTGGACCAAGACAATGCGCTTTGGTTGGCCCTTAACAATGGGGTGGCTTTGGTAGAAATCAATTCTCCTTTTTCGCTTTGGAACCAACAAGTGGGTTTGAAAGGGGCCGTCAATTACATTGCCGAACTATACCAAAACCGATTTTATGTGGGAACTTCACAAGGAGTTTTTTATCGTGCGTACCACACGCAATCCATCCCTGATGCGCCCAAGGGACGGTTCAAACTAATTGACAACACTAAAGGGTCGGTATATCATTTATTAAACACTAAAAATGGAATATTGAGCGCCCATCGTAAAGGTATTTTTTTGATAAAAGATACCATCGCCCAAAAACTGGTAACAACTCCCAGTGTGGTATTTACCATTATTCCAGCAAGTTTTGCCGGCAAAGAATACACGATTGCAGGCACTGGTAAGGGAATGCTTTTGCTGGAAAAAACAGAAAATGGCTGGCAATATAAGCACCCTATCCAAGGTCACGATGTATATACTCGTCATTTTTACCAAGATCCTCAAGGGTACTTATGGGTAACGACTGAAGAGGGCATCTATAGGTTTAAGTTGTCGCCTTTGCTCGACCGTATTGTAGAAAAAAAATTATACGCTGTTTCCGAAGGGCTGCCCACAGAAAAAGAAAACCGGGTTTTTGGGCTAGTCAATCAATCCATGTTGATAGGTACAGTCAAAGGAATATACGTATACGATCGCCCCAGTGATCGTTTCAAACCGTACTCTCAACTGAAAGTCAATGGAGTAATACAATGGATAAAATCTGATAAGCATGGGAACCTTTGGCTGTGGACCAAATCGGGGGTAATATACGCCCAAAAAGGGAAAGCCAATCGCTTTGTGCTCAAACATCATCCATTCAATCAATATCGAGAACTTTTTTCCCACTACGTTGCGCCTCAGGTCATTCCAATTGACGACAAAAACATTTTATTTACCACCCGAGATGGCGTACTGCACTACAATAGTTTATTGAAGAAAAAACGTCAAAAACCGTTTGGGTTGCTCATTCGGAAAGTGAGTATTGTAAACGGTAAAGATTCACTGGTTTTTGGGGGTAATTTTACCCGCGAGCAACCTGACATATTTGTAAGTGATCAGCCCGATTCCAAAGTATTTACTTTCCCTTACCAGTTCAACCATCTTCATTTTACTTGTTCGGCCATTTATTACCAAAATAGCCATCTTACTCAATATCAATATTTATTGGAAGGGTTTGAAACTAAATGGTCGGACTGGACTCAGGTGGCGAACAAAGAATTTACCAACTTACCTGCCGGAAGTTATACCTTTAAAGTACGGGCTCGCAATGTACAGGGTACCTTGAGCAATGTGGCTACCTATCGCTTTGTCATTGCTCCTCCCTGGTACCAAACTACTCAAGCATATATTGTCTTTGGGTTACTGGGTTTGCTGCTGGTATGGGGGATTGTATATTTGAATACCTACCGCCTGAAGCAGCAAAAAAATCATCTCGAAGTCATTGTCAATGAGCGAACTCAGGAAATTCGTCACCAAAATCAAACGTTAGAAACCCAAAAAGAAGAAATTTTAACCCAGGCCCAAAAACTAGAAGAACAAACCCACTATCTTAAGTCAGCCAATGATGAAATCGCCCAACAAAACACCGAATTAGAAAAACAAAAAGAGGAAATTTTAGCACAATCTCAGAACCTTACTGAACAAGCCAATTACTTGAAATTTGCCAACCAAGAAATTGCTCAGCAAAATAATGTCTTAGAAAAACAAAAAGATGCACTCCAAGAGGCATATCAAAATATACAACTACTCAGTGAAATTGGGAAAAAAATCACCTCTACTTTTTCCAGTAAAGCCATCAACCGGATTGTTCAGGAAAACATTCGAGACCTGATGGATGTAGCCGCTTTTGGTATTGGTTACTATAAACCTGATGAGCGTATCATAGATTATGGAGGGTATTTTTACCAAGGTCAGGCGCCCCTCCCTCCTACTGTACCTATGGACAAAAAAAACCATTTGGCGGTGTATTGTATAGAACACCAAACCGAAGTAGTAGTGGGCGATATTGCGACTGAATACCATCAATATGTTCCTAATCTGGACGATTATAAACCAGAGGATTTATACAACTCTATGATTTATTTGCCGCTTACCGTAAGGGATGAGATCATAGGGGTACTGAGTGTTAAAAGTCATAAAAAGCACGCATATGACCAAAACCAGATCAACATCTTGCGAAATTTGTCGATTTATATTGCCATTGCTACTAAAAACTCCACCAGTTTTGCCATCCTAAACCTACAAAATCACCTCATTACGGATAGCATTATGTATGCGCAAAATATTCAGCAAGCCATTTTGCCTACCTCTGCTTCCCTCAAAAATTGTCTAAATGATTATTTTCTGATTTATTGGCCTAAGGACATTGTTTCAGGAGATTTTTATTGGCTGTTTGAGCATACTGTGCCCCAAACCCAAGAAAAATTTACTTTCATCGCAGTCATAGATTGTACCGGCCATGGGGTGCCGGGTGCTTTTATGTCAATGATTGGGTACCAGTTGATGGATGAAATTGTCAAAGAAAAACAAATCATGGAGCCCAATTTGATCCTGGAATGTTTGGACGCCCTCATTGTAGATAGCTTGAAACAAAAAGAATCTGAAAATACCGAGGGAATGGATGTTTGTTTGTGTCGCTTGAAGCAACTTGATGATGGAAACACAGAAGTCCATTTTAGTGGAGCTCGACGAAACCTGGTCTATATTGAGCACAACGAATTGTATAAAATAAAGGGTGATAGAACCTCTATTGGTGGGCATTTTGAGGAAACGCCCAAACGTTTTAAAAACAATGTAATCACGCTGACCTCTGACACTTTATTGTATTTGAGCAGTGATGGATTGGCAGATATTCCAAATGCTCGACGCCGAAGCTTTAGTTCAAAACGATTGGAAAATTTACTAAAAATAAATGCGCACTTACCGCTGGATCAACAAAAACAAGAAGTCATTCAGGCGATCAATACCTACAAAGGAAATCAAGAGCAACGCGACGATATTACCCTGTTGGCAGTAAGGCTTTGAGTAAAGCAAGGCTGTGCTCGGAACTGACTGATTAACAAAATGCTAAACTGGCTACTTTTCTCACATTTGTAATCAAAATTCGTTTTATTGGT
>CALDJV010000646.1 GCA_937899305.1 uncultured Cytophagaceae bacterium | reverse complement strand
TCTTATGCTTTCTTTTCCAAATCTTTCCATAAAAAAATTAGTGTACGGTTTCAAAGTTGATAGTTCGTAGTTTTCTTTAGTTGGTAGTTTTTTAATTTAGTCCACGGTCGACAGTCCATAGTCCACTGATTTAATGCAAAGTGAAAAACAGATCCTTCCTTCGTCAGGACAAGAATGAAAAATGATATTTCGCTTCGCAGAATTAATCATCAACAATTAAACATCAATAATCAATACGTCACCTCGCGCAACCATTTAACCATAGAGCAATGAGCGAAGCGGAGCAATAGTAATAAATCATCGCCTCGCGCAGCCATTTAACAATGTAACAATGAGCGCAGCGGAACAATATAGCAATAAAACAATGAGCCGAAGGCGGAACAATGCAACAATAGTCCATATTTATTGTGTTATTTCTAACATCGAAGAGGTCACACTGGATACTATAAAATAGCCCAACGCAAAGTCTCTACTGTCATTTTTATTGGTAATATTTCCCCTTACTGGGGTTGGAGTAGGCGAAAAAGGGCCTAAACCGCTCTCCTGTTGAGCGTCTATTTGCTGTAAAAATTCATAAGCTCCTGCCGTAATCGCAGTTTGGTATACTTGCACAAAACGCGTATCATCGTTTTCCACGATGCTAAGATCAAACTTAAGTTCAGTCCCATCAAAAAAACGATCTTCATCATAAGTATTGTTAAAAGTAGAATCAATAATCGGAAAATTATCATTAGGGCTTTCTTTCCAATACCAGCGATAGTAGTTGTTTACTCCGGCAGGGTCATCAAAGGTCAAATTAATTAGCTTTCTCAATACCCCAGGTTCTTCATCAAAACCATTAAATTCTTTTTCGGTCACTTTCAGCGCCTTGATAGGGATTACTTCTTGCATTTGCTCAGGGGTAGATACATATTGTTTGCCATCTGAGGTAGTGATTGTCAAAGTATAAGAACGTCCTACTATCGCTTGCACAGGTCCACTGGTAGCATAAACTCCTGGTTTTTGTTCTATAAAGTTAAAAATACTTCCTTCGCCATCGCTCACCGATACCTGAGCCCCACTCAGTTTTGGGTAACTATCGCTGTCCGAAGATGGTTTGGTAAAAGCCAACGTACGCGAAATATGAATGACTTGTATTCGGTTTTCGTTGGTAAACGTTCCCTCCACCACAATACGGTCAGAGTTGTTGGCCAAGTCTCCAATAGGGAAAGAGTCGTCGCAAGCGCTTAGCCCAAACAGAGTTACCAAAGAAAACATAGTAATGATCAATTTTGTCTTTTTCATGATTGTATATTATATCTGATAAAGCTGGTTAAAAAGTAAAATTGTAAGTAACCGAAGGCACAATGGTGCCCAGAATGGATAATCTTCGAGCGGTATTGTTGGCACTACCATCCCCGGCAAAATAAATGGAAAAGGCATTGCGTCGCGCATACAAGTTATAAATAGAAAATACCCATTCCCCTTTCCAACGTCGGCCTGGTCGACCTTTGCCTTTGAGCGTGGCTGACAAGTCAAGGCGGTGATTGTCGGGAATCCGGTTTTGGTTGCGCCCCGAATAATCAATGATTGTTTGGTTATCATACAAATATTTAGCGTCGGGTAAGGTAAAGGGACGCCCGGTACTGTAAACAAAGTTGGCGGAGAGGCTGAATCGCTTGTTTACCTGATAGCTGGCTACCAAAGTTACATTATGGGTTTTGTCATAGTCGGCCGGGTAATACTGGCCATTGTTGATGCGCTCCTCAGCAAAAGGCCCATTGACCAATCGCTCAGTTCTGGCTAAAGTATAGCTCAACCAACCAGTAAAAGCACCCTTGCTTTTCTTCATCATCAACTCTAAGCCATAGGCTCGTCCATCTCCCCTCAACAGCTCGGTTTCCAGGTGTTGATTGACCAATAAATCGGCTCCGTTTTTATAATCTACCAGATTTTGCATGTATTTGTAATAGACCTCGGCCGAAAACTCATATTTATTGCCAGAGAAGTTCCGAAAATACCCCAATGCTACTTGGTCACTCACCAATGGCTGCACATGGGTATCAGAAGCCTTCCAAATATCAATGGGCAAGGGGGCTGTCGTATTGGAGATCAAATGAATGTATTGACGATTGCGGGCATAACTGGCTTTTACTGAGCTGACCTTGTTGAGTTGCCAGCGCAAACCCAAACGAGGTTCGAGCCCTTGATAGGTTTGAATGAGTTCGTTATCAGTGTACTTGCGTACCCCTACCACCGTGCCTTCACTCTTGGGTGCATCGGTACGATAAGTACGCACATCGCGGGCGCCTAGAGTCAAAAACAACGAATAACGCATCCCATAAGTCAATGTGAGGCTGTTCGTCAATTTGTGTTCGCTACTGATGTAGGCCGCAGTTTCTACTGCCTTTTCGCGGGTAATGTTGATATCACCCGATCCGTCTTTGATTTGCACCCGACCAGGGTTAAAATCGTATAAAATTCCACTGGCTCCAAAGTCCAGAGTAAAGTTCGGACTGGCAAACCAAGTCAGGTCATTCTTAAGTTGGTAGCTTCTAATACCCGCCAGCCAGTCAAAGTTTCCAGTGCCCACTCCTACCCTCAGTTGATAATTGTAATCGCTGAACGTGGCACTCACATTAGAAAACAACTTGCTATTGAACAAATGATTCCAACGAATGGTAGCCGCAGTATTGCCCCAGGAAAACTTAAAGTCATTGCCAATCTTGAACACATCGCGGCCAAAATACCCTGATACATACAAACGGTTTTTATCATTGATGATGTAGTTGTACTTGGTGTTGAGGTCATAAAAGAAAGCCTGGTTTTCTCTTATTTCTTTATCGGGAGATAGTTTCAAAAATAGATCAGCGTATGAGCGACGTCCCGCAATGAGCAATGAGCTGCGGTCTTTGACTACGGGCACCTCTAAGGTAAGCCGACTCGATACCAAGCCTATTCCTCCTGAACCGGCAAATTGTTTCATGTTACCTTCTTTTTGGCGAATGTCCAACACCGATGACAAACGCCCTCCGTATTTGGCCGGGGCCGCCCCTTTATACAGCTGAACATCTTTGACCGAATTGGGATTGTAAATAGAGAAAAACCCAAATAAATGAGACGAATTGTATACAATAGATTCATCTAACAATACCAGGTTTTGGTCTACCCCTCCACCTCTTACGTTGAATCCAGTGGTTCCTTCTCCTACGGTGGTCACTCCTGGCAACATGGTGATGCTCTTAATAATGTCTACCTCTCCCAAAAAAGCCGGCATGCTTTTAATTTGCTGAATGTCAAGTTTCTCAACACTCATTTCAATTTTAGTGACGTTTTCGTTGGGTGCATCGGCGGTCACCACTACCTCTTCCAGCGCATTGTCCTCAGAGGGCAGTTCTACATTCAGTTTCAGGTTTGACCCCAGGGCAATCTCTTTGTTCACATTTTTGTAGCCAATGTAAGAAAAGAGCATTTGATAGTTTCCTGCTGGAATTGTCAACGAATAAAATCCATATTCATTGGTCACGGTTCCTTTATTAAGCCCTTTGATGTACACCGTAACTCCAATGAGTACTTCTCCGTTAGATTGGTCTTTGACCACTCCACTCAAAGTATAAGATTTTGAAGCAGTTTGTGCGTAGCTAAGTCCGGTAAGTATCCCAAACACTCCTAGCATCAATAGTTTTTTCATTTGATTCAAAACGGTAAATGATTATATAGTTTTTGATGAAATTAGTTTTCGCCTATCCATCTATCTATCCGATCATCAGATTTTTTACAAGTAGCTACTCTATATATGGCAAGCGATTTCGACGAAAAGACAGGTGCTTTATACAAAACCCCTAAAGACATCTTATTTTTTTGTGGATGATGAGGCAGGTATTGTCATTGTGACCTTTGAAGATGGTATTTTTTTTCAAAAAAGAATTCACTTCTACTAGTGCTCTGGGACCTAAATTCCTTACACATTATTCGGCCTCTTTTGCGGACTGACTTCACCTAAAAAAACTCACGTAACTTTGGCTATGCTCGTTTTTTGGAGGCTTGACAGTCAACAAAATAAACTCGAATCAGTGTATAATTTACTTAGTTCCCAGAGCACTAGCACACGCGTCCTCAGTTTATGAGTTCGGCTGAATCACAAGCGAATTATGGGGCAATGTACTGCTTCTATAAAGTCTCAGAAAGATGGGTAGATATTTTGACGGGTTGTAGAAAACTCAATTGCTGGAGCAGCGTTTTAACCCCAGATTTGCAGTAAAAAAATGAGTATAAATTCCCGGTGTTGTTTGATGTACTCTCGCAATTTTTTAAACGCAATACCCATTTGGGCTTCAATGGTTTTTTTAGACAAGTTGAGGTGATCGGCTACCTGTTGATAACTCAACCCCTCAATACGATTCAACTTGAAAATCTCTTGACAACGAGCCGGAAGTGATTGAATCGCCTTACTCACTAAAGCTTGCAGTTCGGCATCTTTCATATTGTCGTCTGGCGAGTCATCCGAGATTTGGATGGGGTTTTCAGAAGAGGTAGAATGTGATTTTTTAGAGACCTGAGCCGTTTTACTGTTCAGGTAATTTAAGGAGCGGTTTTTAACTGAAACAAACAAGTAGGCTTTGAACGAAGATTG
>CALDJV010000645.1 GCA_937899305.1 uncultured Cytophagaceae bacterium | reverse complement strand
GTGGGTTGTCCTCTGCTTTGAAGACCACTCGGTAGGGCTGCTCTCGAATATTGTTGCAGCCTGGAGTCCAAGTAAAGCTGCCTGAGGGTGCTCTCGAATTTTGAGCAAAGTTACCTTTCACATTGAAACCATCTTCCAGAATGCCACTTTCGGCGGTTAAAACTACCAAGTGGTTATCAGGATCAATGGCTTGGATGATGGCGGCGAGCGATGTATTGGCCTCCACGCAAGTATCCTTGGGGAGTACGAGTCGGGGGCGTCGATTGCGGCAATCCAGTACAATGATTTGCATATCCCGGATGACTGAACCAATTTTCACTCCGTCTCTCCATTCTTCTACCTCAAAGGCAATGTTGTATTCTCCAGCAATGGCGGGTGCATCCCAGGTAAGGGTTCCCGTAAAAGGGTCAATGGAAAGAAAAGGAGTTCCTCCGTTTTCGGTAGTGCCCCCAAAAGACGGGTTGGCCGGACTTACGTATCCGTTGACATCCGTCTTTTCGCCCATTCGAGGCGTCAATAATTTGAAAGAAAGACTGTCTCCATCGGAATCAAAAGGGGCTGGATTGTGGGTAAAACGCTGACCTACACAAGCCAGGTCGATGGGATCACTCAACAATACAGGAGTATCGTTTAAGCCCAAAAATGGGTCAATCGACAAAATGGTAGAGACCGAAAAAGGGGTATCTACTGAATTGGTCATATTCAAAATGCCCGCATTTCGATTTTCTTCTACAAAAAAGATTCGGTAGTTCCCCGGAGCAGGATAGGTATGTTCTACTACATAGATATTAAGAGTCGTATTATTTCCGATTGCCTGCGTTCTCGAATCATCACGCTGTACTACAGTATTGGTAGCATCGCCAAAAAACACATCCAAGAAAGGGCTATCGGCATTTCCTGGTGCATCCATATAAAGCGCAATCGTAATTTTATAGGTAAGGCTCGTACTGGATATTCTTTCCGCGGTGATTTGCCCAGCTCTAATATGGGTCGCCTGGCACCATGAGGTAGTCATTAGCGCCATAACAAAGGCTAAAAAAATTAGTTTATGCGTATCAGTTGATCTATTCATACAAAAGTAAGTTAAATGCTTATGGTGTGTCTGGTAGTCACCCAATTTTTAGTAACACATTCGCAATAACTGTCCGATTTAGATTTATTCCTCTTCGCTACACTTCGTTGCTTTTATTGCCCGTAGCCCTGCTACGAGCGCAAAAAGCGCCTTGTTTAGCTTTGAGTGATTTTACTAAAACCTCGACACTTATTTTGAAAGCGTTACTTAATGATGTATGAATAGGTGTAGTGTATATGTTTGTATGTATGATCACCCAATTATAGGCATCCCCTATGATTTATTAATTTATTTTTGTTTCCCTGCATTGCATTTAGTTGCTTTGATAAATCTTCTATTTGTTTTATACCAGGATTAAGGTGATTGCAAAAAACCTCAGACTTTATACAGCTGGTTTTCAAATATTTACTAAATAATACCACTCAAAATCACTTTATTTTAAGTATAGTAATATGATTAGTTTTCCAAACGCAAAAATTAACTTAGGGCTGCATATTGTAGAAAAACGCCCCGATGGATTTCACAATTTAGCGTCCTGTTTTTACCCGGTAGGATGGCATGATGTACTGGAAATTTTACCTGCCGATACGCTCCAATTCCAGTCCACTGGCATTGCAATCCCTGAAGATGGCCAAGACAACCTGTGTTTGAGGGCCTATCATTTACTCAAAGAAGATTTTGACTTACCTTCTGTGCATATTCATCTACACAAGGTCATTCCTATAGGAGCAGGATTAGGGGGAGGATCAGCCGATGCCGCCTTTACGATCAAGAGTCTCAATGAGTTGTTTTCCCTCCAGCTAGCCCCCAGTGCGATGCAAAACTATGCCCGCCAACTGGGTAGTGACTGCGCTTTTTTTATCGAAAACACCCCTAAATATTGTTTTGATAAAGGAGACCAATTCGAGGAGATTAGCCTTGATCTTGAGAATAAATTTTTGGTATTGGTTTATCCCGATATCCACGTGTCTACCGCAGAGGCCTATGCAGGTATGGTTCCTACTGCTCCCCCCATGAGCATTCAGGCTATTTTTCAACAAGAAATCACTCAATGGAAAAGCCTGCTCAAAAATGATTTTGAAGCTCAAATAGCTGCCAAATATCCGATCATTGCCCAACTTAAAAACCAACTGTATGACCAAGGTGCATTGTATGCCAGTATGACTGGTTCGGGCTCCACGATGTTTGGGATTTTTGAGTCTCCAGTTACCCTATCTTTTCCAGAAAATTATGCTACCTTTAGTCAAACTTTACCATTATGATGCAACCCAAGCCCCCTGTATATCCTTCTGAAGTGACCAAATTCCAGTCGGGTACCTTCACCACCAATCCCGATTTACTCGCAGTAGAAGAGCCTCTAGAGATACAGCTCAATTTCATCGACAATGATGACATTGTACAAAAAACAGTCGCTATTACGATGCGTACTCCGGGGCACGATTTTGAATTGGCATTGGGTTTCTTATTTGGTGAGGGCATCATTACCTCTATGCAAGAAGTCATTCGGATTCGTTATTGTGAAAGCATCAAAAAACCGGAGGAAAAAGGAAATGTGGTAAAAGTAACCCTTCGACCTCACGTAAAAGTAGATTTACAACGCCTGGAAAGACATTTTTATACCAACTCCAGCTGTGGGGTTTGCGGCAAAACATCCATAGAAGCATTAGAAATATCTCATTGCCCGGCCATCCCTCTTGATCAATTGAAGATGACTGCTCAAGTACTGACTACCTTGCCTGATCAACTTCGTAAGGCCCAATCTATATTTCAGCATACGGGGGGAATCCACGCTGCGGGTTTGTTTGATACTCAGGGAAAACCGGTGACCATCAGAGAAGATGTAGGCAGACACAATGCCATGGACAAACTCATTGGTAGTCATATTAAATCCCCAGAAACCCTACAACAATGCGTAGCCTTGGTGAGTGGCCGACTTAGTTTTGAATTGGTACAAAAAGCGATTATGGCCCAAATCCCTCTCATTGCCGCGGTAGGAGCTCCCTCTAGTCTGGCGGTTCAAATGGCCTCTACTTACCAAGTTACACTCATCGGTTTTTTGAGAGATGAACAATTCAATGTGTATACCAGGCCCGAGAGAGTTTTGTAACAGTAGATTTGTAAATTTCCCGATACTCTGTTTAAATTTAAGTTTTGTAATCAAGATGTTTCAATAATGCTCCAAAAAGAAGAAAAAAAGCTTGTAAAGGAATTATGTGTCAAGCATAACTTGGAAGAAAATCTCATATTCCAATTGTTAGATCGTGCCTTGGAAATTCGCTATAAAGAAAGGGTGTATACCGGATTCAAAGAAGAATTGAGAGAAATAATCATCCAATATGCTAACAAAGAAAGTGTATGATTTTAAAAAAATTAACTATTAAAAACCTTTTTGCTTATCGTGACCAACACGACTTAGATTTTGAATTAAAAAAAAATCGGAATATCATTTTAGTGTTGGCTCGCAATGGCCGAGGTAAAACATCTTTTTTAAGAACCATTCGGATTCTAATTCACGGAATTCGCAACAATAAAGATATACTGGAAGAAGGGTTAAGTGAACGAGAATATGTGATAGGTAAGTCTACCCAGTGGCGAGGTATTTTTAATACCGACGCATTAGATAAAGGCCAAAACTCGGCTACAGTGGACGGTATTTTAGAATTAGAAGGGAAAGAATTACGTATCCACCGTCGATTTGTAAAAGATGGGGCTGGTTTTCAGGAGCAAGCCATCGTTACTTATAATGGCCAAGAACAAAACGAGGATTTTCTGGAAAATATTTTACCTAAAAACTTTGCCCAGTTTTTCTTTTTTGACGGAGAAAAAATTGAATCTCTCATCAATACTAAAAGCATCAATGTCGAGGATTCTCTTAAAACTTTACTCAATATCAAGGCCTACGAAAGGCTGATTGACAGCAGTAATATTGGAAGAATCAGACGAGATTTCAACGCTGATGTGCAGGATGCTCCTACGGCAGAACAAATCAAAAAAATAGATGCTGAAATCGTCAGTATTCAAGCCAACACTGAGTATCTCCAGGCCGAAATAGTGGCTTTAAATAAACAAATTAAACAAAAAAATACCGAAATAGATCGAGTAAGAGACAAAATCTATGGCTTGAAATCAACCGATGCTCCCAATCTCCAAATTCTTAAGAAAGACTTGGACCGGAAAAGCAAGGAACTGTCTCAAATACGTAAGTCACTGGGTGATAAGATTAAAAATAATAGTTTATTTGTGTTATTAGCTTATGATCTAGCCAAAGAGTATCTGGAAAAACTCAATGATGATAATGTAAATTATCAATTGGATGAACAATTGATTCGCTTCAAAAAGTTGTTGAATAAAATCAAGGATAATATCTTTGAAAATGACTTAGATGAGGAAGGAATTCCTCCTGAGTTTAAGTTAAATTATCATACCCAAGAATTTTATCAGGAACGCATTGATAAGGTTTATAAAAAATTTACCAAAGACGATAAACGACAAATGGAGCAACAAGTCATCTATTTTTACGAAGATGACAAAAATCTCCTCAACGATATCTTTCAACAAGCTTCTTTTACTCGTAAGGAACTCCAAATCATCAAAACCTTGACTAATGAGGTAGAATCATATAAGGATCAGGTAGAGACCTCACAGGGGGATGATGATGACAAGAAGGAAAAGCTCAAGCAATTGCACCAAGAATTGAGTGATGTAGAAGGAGAACGAAGTCAACTGGAGCAAAAAATAGGTAGTGTCAAGCGTCAACACGCAGATAGTGTAAAACGCAAAACTGAATTAGAAAATCAAATCATAGATTTAAAAAATCAATTTGCCATTGCCAAACCAGTAAAAGATGCTTTAGACTTGACCGAACGAGTAATTGATTTTTTCAATGAATTTATTGAACAACTTCTAAAGTCCAAAGTCAATGCACTCCAAAGAGAGTTTAGCCAAACCCTCAAAACCCTTTTACCCGATGACCGAATGTATCGGGTGAAAATCGATAATCGTTTCAATATTAAAATTTATAATAAGGCAGGTAAAGAACAAGCCATTGGATCGTTGTCGTCAGGACAAAAACAAATTGTAGCTACCTCTTTAATGCAAGCCATTAGTAAGGTAGCCAAAGTAGATGCTTTTGTGTGTGTAGATACTCCACTGGCCCGAATTGACAAACTCAATCGCGAACGGATCATTAAACACTACTACCCTACCGCGGCCCAGCAGGTCATTATTTTGGCCACCGATTCTGAAATTGCTCCTAATAGTGATGAATACAAAAATCTAAAAACGCACCTGGCCAAGGAATATACCATCTTAAATAGTTATGAAAAACGCACCTCTTACTTTAAAGAAGGGTACGTAGAAGAAAAATAATTTACAGTTTATGGCTCAAATACAGGCAAATGCCCGAAAAACAGTACGTAAGGTAAGTCTTTACATTAAAGAACAACTAGGGCTTACTTCTTTATATGACGTAGTAATATGGAAACTTGCGTTTTTCATCTCTATCAAGTCTAAGGTATCTAATTTTGATTCAGACGAAAAAATAGATAAAAGTATCCGAGTAAGCACCGAATTCTCTAGCTTATTCAATACAAATGAGAAATACCTGATTATCAACTTACTATCAATTGTTCATAAACGAAAAATAGACATCAATAGTGATGAACCTCAAAAATTGGTAGAAAAACATTGTAGACATGGATTTAAAATTTTAGAAGAAAAATTTGCCGGAACTAGTGTAGATGTGGTAGGTTTCTTCTTGAACGAAATGCCTAATCTCCTATCCAATGAGCAACCCGAAGAAGTCAATGATTTTGAAGGATTGATTGTGAAGACCAAGGATAAGTTATCAGAAAAGCTACATGAAGCCTTTATTGAAACCAAGATTGCAGTAAAATACTTGGGCTACCGAGATTTTCAACGAATAGTCAAATACTATTTTGAGGTGAGAGATCTGAATCATAACCGTGAGATTGTAGACGAGATCACCAAAAGTAACCTAGAATTACAAACTGGCTTACATAATAAACTTTATCTGGCCAATTCGTCTCGAGAGCGTACCTTTAGCGTCAACGTAATTAAAGAGGATATCCCTACTTTTTATATTGAGGAATATCTCTACGAAACCAATGATCGAGACTATACCATTATGATTGGACTCGATGATGAAGATCGTATATTTCAAACCAACTTGACCAGCTTACCTCACTTATTAGTCGGAGGTACAACGGGCAGTGGTAAAAGTGTATTTTTAAAGAGTTTGGTACATCAACTATCAAAGAAATACCTCAATATGATTTTGGTAGATCCCAAAGGAGGTACTACATTTAGCGATTTTGAAGACACCGAACGCTGTGTATTGGTAAAAAACGCCAAAGATGCTGATGCTTTTATCAGTGATTTGGTAGAAGAAATGGAACAACGTTACGAACGCAAAAAACTGCATCAAGAAATGCCGATTGTGGTAGTCGTAGACGAATTGGCTGATTTACTTATGCAAAACAAAGGTTTGGAGACATTGTTGGTGCGTTTAGCTCAAAAAGGGAGAGAAGCACATATTCATCTCATTTTAGCTACCCAGAGGCCTGACGCCAAGATATTAGAAGGCTTGCTTCGTAGCAACATGCCATCTCGAATCGCTTTCAAGGTACAAAATCAGAACGAAAGCCGAATTGTATTAGGAGAGATGGGAGCCGAAAACCTACAGAATAAAGGAGAAATGCTCTTCAATAATCAAAAATTTACCAAACGATTACAAGGTTTTTTTATCGAGTAAACGAGCTATTTCAGGGGTATCAGAGGTTTGGATCAAACCCTGATGCCTCATCTTAATCTAACGCTTGCCTACCGCTGAATAGTTGATTTTCCGGGCGTTGGCTTCCCGTAGCTTCCGTTTCACATCATTGATCAGCCCCATTTTGGACCGCCGATCTACTTTTAGAGACACCGTCAGGCGGGTTACGTCCTCTTGCTCTTGGGTAATCAGTTGGGGGACTTGGTTGGGCACTATAAAGACATCGTTCATTTGAATCAATTCGGTTTGCCCAAACCTTTGGGTATCTTTGGGTTTGCCAATGTAAATGTGACTAACCAAAGTGGGGTCCTGTAACCTGGTCAATTGAGTCGCTGCTGGTAAACGTTGTTCTACCAATAGGTTGGTTTCCCGCATCACCGCAGTTACCATAAAAAAGAACAACAACATCAAGACAATATCCGGCAACGAAGCGGTAGAGATCACTGGTGTTTCTCTGCTATCCTGCTTGTTCAAGGCTTCTTTTACATTATTTTGTTTCAATTTATTGAACATCCCGTATTCCATTTAAAGTTGTACCATTGATTGCCTTATTCCCCTACCGAAGATTGCTCAGCTTCGGAGATACGTAATGGATAAGCTTCCTTAGCAGCCTTGTACTTGCTTTTCATTGTAGGATTTGCCTTTTCAAAATCAAAAGCCAGATAGGCCGTTAAAGGAATACCCATGTGCTCGGCTCGCAAAGTATTATAGGCGGTTTGAATCTTGTCCATTACCTTAAGGTAGGTGTCATAAGAGGTGCCTCGATCAGTTTTAATAGATACGATTGCTTTTGCCGGACTATCCGAATACGCTGGATTACGCCCTTTATTTGTCAAAAAATCAATTGTAGTTTGCTGTAAATCGCTGATGTTCATAGGTGCTCTCTCTACCAATAGTTGGTTTTTAGCATTCACCAATACCACCAAGATGTTACGATCCTTTACTTTGTGAATGGGATCGTCTATATTTCGTTTAGGAGGCAATAAGATCGGTAACCCTTTTTCGTTGGGAATTTGAGTGGTTACTAAAAAGAAAATGAGTAATAAGAAGGAAATATCAGCCATGGAGCCGGCATTTACCTCCATTGGAGTTCGTTTGGCCATCGTATTTATGGGGTTTATCTTCAAAAAATAGAACAACCGCAAAGCCCATCAATAACCGTCACTCAATGTTTTGCAATGATGTTTACAAAACCAGAATATAGTATAGCTACAAACCCGACTGGGCTTTTTGGTTGCTCCTAACTACATCTTATGCAACAAATATAAAACTATTTTTTTAGTTTCAAAACTAATGTAATAGTTAATTTTAATTCATTATCTATGCCCCGGCTAAAAAACGATGATAATCACAGGCCAATCATTTGGTATCACGAAAAAATAAAAAAGGACTCCATTGGTTCATGGAATCCTTTTTTACTAACTGACCTTTCGCAGGTCGAAAAATTGTTTATTTCTAATAAATACCAGTTCCAAAGTTCAAGTTAAAATCTCAACAACTGGGTTTCATTAAGCCTTTCATTTTTTTCT
>CALDJV010000644.1 GCA_937899305.1 uncultured Cytophagaceae bacterium | reverse complement strand
TACAAAATATTACATTTGAGGCAATTTACTTCAAATTAAATTCAATTTTACAGTAACATACTTTTTTTAGTTTCAACGTAAAGATAAATGTACACACCAACCAAGGTTTCAAGAGTAGATACCTCTCAGGCAATCGGTTTATTTGATAGTGGAATTGGCGGCCTCACTGTAGCGAGGGCAGTACATCAATTATTGCCCCAAGAAAGCATTGTTTATTTTGGTGATACAGCTCATTTACCCTATGGAGACAAATCTACGGCTTCAATTCAGGCATATGCCATCAAAATATGTAACGTATTATTGCAGCAAAATTGTAAAGTAATACTGATGGCGTGCAATTCGGCTTCGGTAGCAGCTTATGATTTGGTAAAAGAGTATGTGGGCAGTAGGGCCAAGGTAATGAATGTGATTGACCCTATGGTAAATTATTTGGGCCAAACCCACTCAAATCAAAAAGTAGGGCTGATAGGAACGAAACAGACCATTCAATCGAATGTTTACAAAAAAAAGGTTGACGAACTAAAATCGGGCATCCACCTATATTCCTTGGCGACTCCCTTGCTAGTACCCATGATTGAAGAGGATTTCTTTAGGAATAGCATTCGGAAAGAGATCATCGAAGCTTATTTGTCAAGAACAGAACTGAGTCAAATCAAAGCCTTGATACTGGGGTGCACACATTATCCATTGATTAAATCATCTATTCAAAACTACTATCAGAACAAGGTAAAGGTATTGGATTCCTCGGAAATAGTGGCCCAATCGCTCAAAGGATTACTAGAAATGCACAACTTGACCAATAAAAGTGGAAAAGTATTCCAGAAGTTTTATGTTTCTGATTTTACCCAGTCTTTTGAAACATCTACCAAATTGTTTTTTGGCCAGCATGTACATCTCGAACATTATCCATTATGGGAGTAATATTACATTGAAGTAGATGAGAGACCTGTTTTGTTTGCTAGAAAAATTGTATATTAAACCAAGTCGGTAACAAGACTATAAGATACGCGCTAATGTAAGATTACAATCGGCATAACTGCACTGCAAATAAATATGACCTTGAATACAAATTTACTGTAGTTATGAAAAAGCTAGTTTTCAACTTAAGTTATCATGCTTTTTGGGGGATATTACTTTCAGCTTTTTTGGCATGTACTACTCAAGCCCAAAAAATATACAAAATGCCTGGGGTTTACGATTATCAGGTATTTTATTCTCTAGACTCTGCCCTGAAAAACTCCGGTGAGGTTCAGTACTTAGACCTGAGCGAGCAAAAAGGGGTTATACTACCAAAAACATTGAAACAATGCGAAAACCTGGTGGTGCTCGATTTGTACAATACTGGCCTGACCAAGCTACCAGGTGTAGTACAACAACTCGAAAATCTACAGGAGATCAATTTGAGCCAAAACCCTCAACTGGACTTGAGAGATGCGTTTATTAAATTATCAAAATTACCTTACTTGCATAAAATCCACTTGGCTCACAATCAACTCACTGATTTGCCCTCAGAAATAGCATTGTTGGAACAGCTGGATGTGCTCAATCTATACCATAACCGATTGGTGGATTTACCTTCCTCATTGGCCAAGTTAAAATCCCTGAAAGAGGTCTATTTACAAGACAACCAATTGAAGAAAATACCTGCTGCTATTACCCAAGTTCAAAACCTGATTGTACTCGACTTGTACAAAAACCAAATACATGATATTTCTTCGAATATCAGCCAACTCAAGTATTTGCGTATTTTAAATTTACACCAAAATGCACTTCACCGTTTTTCTGAATCCGTCGGCAAGCTCAAAGATTTAGAAGAACTGTATCTGGGTTATAATCCTCGACTTAATTACGAAGAGGTGTTGGCTGGCCTTTCGCAATTGCCTCATTTGAGGGTGTTGAATTTGACCAATAATCAGATCAAACTCTTGCCCATGGAAGTGGGCTTGATGTTGAGTCTACAGGAATTGTATTTGCAAAAAAACCAACTGACCAAATTACCCGAAGAGTTGAGTTTATTGAAAAATTTACACGTGTTATCGCTGGCCAAAAACCGTTTTAAAAAACTACCAAGGCGATTTGGAAAATTGACCAACTTGAAGGTATTAAACCTTAGTGAAAATCCACAAATAGAGTACACCCAGGTATTCGATATATTGAGTGATTTAGATGGCTTACAAAAGCTGAACTTGTCAGGAAACAATTTACGGTATTTGTCTGGGCAAATTGTATTTCTGCAAGGGCTAAGAGATTTAGACCTACGAAACAATCACCTGAAATCGTTGAGCCCCAAGATTGCTTTATTGACAAATTTGCGGAAGCTTGATTTGTACCAAAACAACCTCTCTAGTTTGCCTCAAAGAATTCATTCTTTACACAATTTGATGGAGCTTTCATTGGGTAAAAATCAATTGCCTGAAACCGAGCAAACCAAGATCAAAACCTGGTTCCCCAATGCTTTAGTGAGTTTTCATTAGCGATTTTATCTACACTTTTTCTAGAATCAACTGGCTGGTTTGATAAGTGTTTTTCTGGCAATCATGATAACAGGCACCACCGTAAAAAACATCAGAAATCCATACACTGCACCTGGTACTGCCATTTCAGGCTTGTTCAATACGGTATTAGCAATGGTAATGGCCAAGGTACCGTTCTGTAAACCAGTTTCGAGAGAAATCGTAAAGCTTTGGTGTATATTTACTTTAAATGACCGAGCCAACAGAAAGCCAAGGGTCATCATAACCACATTGATAATGATTACGGGTAATGCGACTTGTTGCAGGTGTAAGAAAAAATTGGCTCGGTCTTTATAAACGGCTACTGCAATGATAAAAACAAAAAAAATGATGGAAAAAGGAGCCAATAACTTTTCTATTTTTTGGGCGGTTGGTTCAGCGTAGGCTTTGATAACCATTCCCAGAACAACGGGTAAAATTGCAATGCCTATCATAGGCAGCACCACTTTGATAATCTGTATCCCTTCATTCTCACCCATGAAGTGTTGCATGGATAATTTTAAAAAGATGGGTACCGTAATGATCGTCACCATACTACTAATGGCAGTAAGGGTAACCGACAGTGCCACATCGGCTTTGGCTAAATAGGAGATCATGTTAGAGGTGGTTCCTCCTGGACAAAGGGTGAGGAGAATAAGGCCTACCGTAAGTACAGGGGAGAGTGAGAATACAGACACAATCAACAAACCAAATAATGGTAGTAAAATGAGTTGAGCGACTAACCCTATTGCGGTAGCTTTAGGTATTTTTATTACTCGTTTGAAATCAGCGATGGTAAGGGTAAGCCCCATACCAAACATGATAAAAACGAGGGCAAGGGGTAACAGGGTACCAGTAACAAATCCAGCCATAGTTTGAAATAATTATTCTTTTTTAATGAGCCTTATCTTACCTTTGAGCATTCAAAGCGAAGCAGTAGGCCCGATAGGTTACATACAACACAAGCTTTAAAAAATACAAGTTAGAAAAAATCAGTAGAAATCACGTTCATGAAGAATATATTATTAATTGGTGGTACCGGATTTATTGGACGACATCTAATAGAAGCCCTGAACAAAAATAATCACCAGCTTATTTTGTTTAGTCGGCAAGCCCCCGTGTTTGACTTGCCCCCTGGGGTAATCAGTATTCAAGGTAACCGAGCACAGCTAAAGCAATACCGTACCCAGTTTGAAATGTTTAAGCCTGATGTGGTGATAGATCTGATTCCATACACCCAACAGGACGCCACGGATTTGTTGGAAATTTTTCAGGGTATTACAACCCATATTGTGGCCTTGAGTAGCGGAGATGTATATCAAGCGTACGATGTTTTCCATGGGCATGAAGGACAAGTCATTGAGGGCGAATTAGACGAAAACAGTCCGCTAAGAACCAATTTATTTCCCTATCGTACCCCAGCACAATTCAATGACTGGTTGTATGACTATGAAAAAATGCATGTAGAGCAAACTTTGCTCGGAAATGGAGCGGTAGATATCACCATTTTGCGATTGGCCGCATTGTACGGAGAATATGACAGCCAGAAAAAGTTATCAGCTTATATTCAACCTATGTTACAAGGTGAAGACGAGATTTTGATACCTGAACACAAGGCCAATTGGCGCTGGACAAGGGCTTACGTAAAAGACATTGTAAAGGCGATTGAACTTTCGGTAGAGAACCCTGCTGCTCGAAATGAAGTCTTTAATGTGGGAGCGAAAAAAACCTACAGTCAATTTGAAATTATAGAGTTGCTCAAGGCCCTTACAGGTTGGAAAGGAGACATTGTAACGATCAAGCAAAACATTATCAGTGACATGCCTGATGATTTTGAGGAAGAATTGACCAAAGATGAATACAATTATGGTCAACACATTGTTCTCAATTCCCAAAAGATACGAGACGTATTGGGTTATCAGGAGGTTTACCCCTATATCGTAGGCTTGGATCGTACGGTGAATTATGAGAAAAGTCTTTTTTAGTCCACAGTCGACGGTTGATAGTCCATAGTTTCTTTAGTTGGTAGTTCGTAGTCAGGAGTTGGTAGTTTTGTTTAGTCCACGGTCAACAGTCCACAGTAGCGCAAGGCGGAACAATTAGCTCAGCTCGCCAAGGCTCAGTTAA
>CALDJV010000643.1 GCA_937899305.1 uncultured Cytophagaceae bacterium | reverse complement strand
AATCCCCTTTTTTTTACCAATAATAATTCACAGTATTTGGCGAACATGTTAGTAAGTACAGGTAAATTGATTCGCAATATTGTACAACGTTCTGTTATTAATACCGTTGTATTTTCTCCCAATGGCAAGTTTATTCTAAGCAGTTGTGATGATGGCAAGGCTCACCTTTTTGAATCCAATACAGGTAAACTGTTGCAAACATTTTTTGGTCACAATGCTAGGCTATACAATGCAGCTTTTTCACCTGATGGCCAAAAAGTAATTACTTGTGCTGGGGATCATTTAGTAAAAATCTGGGATATAAAAACAGGGCGTGAACTTAGAACTATTCAAGAAAAAGACTATTTGGTATTAAAGGCTCATTTCTCCCCCAAAGGTCAACGTATACTTACAACAGCCTTCAATCTGGTACTTAAATTATGGGATGCTAAATCGGGAAGATTGATTAGGGAATATAAAGGGCATAAACGTTATGCCAATGACATTGCTGTTTCTCCCAATGAAAAGTATATGGCATCTACCTCTTTGGATACTACTATCAAAATTTGGGACATACCTAGTGGCAAAGTATTATTTACCCTCAAGGGGCACAAAAACATCCCCAAAGCAGTTGTTTTTTCGCCTGATGGTAAATATTTACTTACAGGATCGGAAGATCATTCAGCTAAACTATGGGAAGTAAAAACTGGCGAACTTGTACGAACTTTTCATGGACATAGCCAATTTGTGAATGCTATTGTTCCTAAAAGAAAATTTTTCACTGTAGTGACCGAAAGAAAAAATGTGAAAATTTGGAATATGTCTTCAGGTAAATTGCATAAGGTGTATGAAAACCACCTCGATTTTATTTATAATATTTGTTTAGTAAACAACTCAAGCTTGGTCATCTCTAATCCTTATAAAAAACCTGTCAGTATATGGGCAACCAATACAGGCAAAGTCAAATATAGTTTTCCTAGCCCTGAATGGCTCAGTTCGGCTACCCTCTCTCCTAATGGTAAGTATCTACTTTTGGGTTGTTACAGAAAAGCTGACTTGTTGGCAATAACTTCCAGTAAACATATCAAAACATTGAAAGGGCACAAAAATGAAGTAGGGGCGGTTTGTTTCTCTCCTAATGAAAAATATGCCTTAACGGGTAGCGATGATGGCACAATCAAATTATGGGAAGTACCTTCTGGTAAATTGATTCGTGTACTAAAGAACTACCAAGGACCAATAAAATCGCTTGCTTTCTCTCCTGATAACCGATACCTAGCTGCGGGAAGTTGGGGACATTCAACTAAAATCTGGGAAGTATCTTCTGGCAAACTTCTGCAAACTTTTCCTGGGCATACCATCGCAAGCGATGTGGTCAGGTTTTCTCCAGACGGAAAGTATTTACTGATCGCATCCTGGCGTACCAAGGCTAAATTATGGGACATCAAATCAGGCCAATTGGTCCACACCCTTAAGGGGCACTTAGGTAACCTAAATGCAGTTGCATTTTTTGAGAAAGGAAAATTTATCTTGACAGGCTCTACTGATAATACTATCAAAATTTGGAACACCCAAACTGGTGCTTTGCTTTGTACGCTTTATGCCTGTTTTGAAGATAAAAATGCATACTTGATCATCACTCCCGACGGAAAATATGATGGTAATAAAGCGGGGTTACAATATCTGTATGATGTGAAGGGGCAAGATAAACTCATTCCCTTAAAACGTAATGATAAGCGGCACATCAAAGGTTTGTTAAAACAACTAATTCAGTAAGTAAAACCAAACTTTATAAATGAATCCAGCGAACAATAATTTAATGGCCTCTTCAAGCAGGAAATACCCTTATTCACAATAGTTTTTTTTGGAAAATACAAAAAGAAAAGCTATTTAATGCTATACGTGGTCGTTATATGGTTGCATTGGTTGGAACAAAAAAAGGCAGGACAAATACCTTGCGAAAGTGTGTTTGAGAAAAGGACCCGTTTATCAAAACTTCTCTTTTGGGTAGTTAAAAAAAATACTAGTTTATTGAGTAGAGGAATGGTATTTTTATTTGGAAGAACAAAATTGGCTTATATACAACAAATAAAATGCAAGCAAAAAGCGATAAAATACTAAAACTTCTATTAAATCAAGATAAAGTAAATATTCAATTAGCTTTTGTTCTGGCCAAGCAATATAATTATGATACAAAAGTAGCTGAAGAATTGAGAAAACATCCTTTCATGTGCTTTGAACATGATTTAGAAATAGAATATTTTCAGAACTCCACAGAGCTATACCTAGTGAATGAACAACTCACTTCAATACCTAAAAAAGTTTGGCAGCTGCATAATTTGCAGTTACTACATCTCGGAGAAAATCAATTAACTTTTTTACCTCCCGAAATTGGGCAATTAACTAATTTGCAGGAATTAATTATGTGGGATAATCAATTGACTTTCCTACCTCCCGAGATTGGACGATTGAACAATTGCTACAAGATAGATCTAGGAAAAAACCCGTTTGCATCCCCCCCTTCTGAGATAGGTGATTTGACAAATTTGCAGGAATTAAGCTTTCGTGTAAATGCATTAACAGTTTTACCCCCTGAAATTGGGCAGCTAAAGAATTTACGAGTATTACAGTTATTAGGCAATAAACTTACTAATTTGCCTTCTGAGGTTGGGAAAATGGAAAACTTGAGAGATCTATATTTAGGGTATAATCAACTAACTACTTTGCCTCCCGAAATCGGGCAATTGACAAATTTGCGGGAATTACATTTGAGAAATAACAAATTAGCTTTTTTACCTTCAGAGATAGGTTTGTTGGCAAATTTGCGTGTAATTGACATTCACAATAATCAACTAACTACTTTACCTCCCGAAATCGGGCAATTGACGAACCTACAGGGACTCAACTTACAAGACAACAATCTAACATCTTTACCTCGCGAAGTTAAACAAATGGAAGCTTTGCAAGATTTAATTTTGTATGGCAATCCTATCTCCAAAAGAAGACAAACATCAATTAAGAAGTTATTGCCTAACTGTGATATTAGGTTTTGAACCAATATAAATAGACTCCTCAGTTTAATTAGAGCTCATTTAAACCACCCTTTTCCCTCTCTTTTGGGTATTTTTAAGGCTGCCAGTCTAACGAGTAGAGTGCCTGTTCACATCTCAGGCCTAAGCAAAAAAAGCAGTATAGCAATCCTAGATTGCGCATCTGATAATAAGGTCATTTTTTGGCTGCTCCCTTATACTTAGTCATTGAGGGCAATTTTTATTGATGTATTTTTAGTGAAACTCGGTTTACCTGTTTTTTTGAAAAAATATCTTCGTTTTTACACCTTGTATAAACCTCACTATCAGCCACTTATCTATTTACCAGAGAATTACTTAGTAATATTTATATTACCCAGGAATTATTTTCCTTGGAAAATAAATTACTTTAGTATACCTTTGTAACACCAAAGAAAAAGATATGGCTTCAATAGAGAAAGATTTGAAAAGGACGTTCCCAGATAGCAAACATAAACTTGTTGTAAATCTGACGCATACTTCGAATTGGATAAAAAACCGATACACTGAATTTTTGAAATCTTATGACATATCTACTCAACAAATGAACATTCTGAGGATATCGAGAGGAAAGGGAGATTGGTTGCCCATGAGCACAGTGAAAGAGCTGATGATAGAAAAAGCTCCCAATGCTACCCGAATTGCCGATAAGCTGGTAACGAAGGGGTTAATCGATCGTTTCCGAAGCAAGGAAGACCGTCGGGTAGTGTTTGTAAAAATTACTCAAAAAGGGCTTGACGTGCTGAAAGAATTTGACATAGCACATGAAAAAAGTCTGTTTAAGTTTACCGACAATATCACCGATGAAGAGGCCGAGTTAGTAAATAATATATTAGATAGATTAAGAGAATAAATGAATATTACCCTTGATTGGGTATATTTTTACCTAAATATTTACCTCGCAAAATATTATTAAGGAAAATAAATTATTAAACCCTAACCCTAACCCTACTCTTGGTTGGTTATTTTTTTATTCAAATAATTACCTGGGAAAATATTTCCCAGAAATTTAAATCAATTTTAAAACCTTCAAATAATAAAACGATGAATGTGATAGATTCCCTAAAATGGAGAGCAGCAATTAAACAATGCGATACCACAAAAAAGGTGAAGATATACTAAGCCTAAAAGAGCAAGGGTTGGTTCCGGTTGTTATAACGGCAGTGGGCTACCGCTCAAACAAAGATGTGTATTCAACAATGCCAAAAGTACGCAAAAAACGAAACGATTTTGTAGTAGAGATTAATTAGTACAAGCCTTCGGGCATCATAACAAAAAATAAATTATAACATAAACAATCATATACAATGAAGATAGTTCAAAAAATTAAAGTTTCATCTCCCGCAACCGACGTATGGACAGTTCTTGGTGACCAATTTGTTTCAGTGGATGAATGGATGGCAGGTATTGGCAAGTCTGTCGAAATAACTGATGGTCAGCGAGCACAAAACGCACCAGTGATCGGTCGCAGGGGTGAAGTTGCAATAAATCCAGGGACTTTTTTAGATGAAATCATCGAGGTATACCATCCTGAAAAAAATGTCGCTTATCGTACAGACTGACTTTGTAAATATTCCAGGGCCAGTTCAAGGTTACAAAACAGAGATACAAGTACAATCGTTAGCAAACGATGCATCAGAAGTAAGCTGGTCAACTGAAGTTCCTTTAGGTGAGTTGGAACCGCCAGTTTATGCTGTGGTTGAAAAAAATCTAAGTGATGGTTTTTTGCGTGGGTTGGAAGAACTCAAGCACTTTGTAGAGATGAAAACACCTCATGAACGCAAACTCGCCGCTCCGCATTGTGGTTAGAGCAAAATGGCTGGCAGTAAAAATGCTAAGTTAAATATCGGCCAATGGGCACTCACCGTTGGTCGATTAAACAATCATAAATTAGTATGGCAAATGCATAAGTTGATTGTAAATAATTTGATTCCAGTAAATTCCTGAGCGTACACAAAAACCACCCCTTTATCAAAACCCCACTTCTTCATTTGAACTCAACTTGACAAACGGTGAGTAAGGGTGATGTTTGCTGGTTATGGTAAGGTTTACAATCACTGATTATTTCTAATACTTCGAAGGAGTAACCCCAAATTGTTTTTTAAAGCATCGACTAAAATACGACGGGTCATTGAACCCTACCTGAAAAGCAATCTCTTCTATCCCCCCGCTTTGCTGCTTGATTAACGAGGCCGCTCGCTTCAGCCTCACGATCCTAATAAACTCAATCGCCGATAAACCAGTGAGTGCTTTGAGTTTTCTAAGCAAATTTGACCGACTCATCCCCATTTCTTGGCTAAACAAAGACACATCAAATGCTACATTACTCAGGTTTTTTTCTACCACTTCAAGGGTTTGGTCCAAAAAGGCTTCATCCATTGAGTTCACTGTCACCTGAGAAGGTTCTATAGTAGCATCAGGAGTCGACATTTGTTGCATCAATACCTGCTTGAGTTTTTCCCTACCTTCCAACGTGTTTTTTATTCTTAACAAAAGCTCCTTTGGACTAAATGGCTTGGTGAGATAGTCATTGCCGCCTACCTCTAATCCCGCAATTTTACTTTCGTTAGATGCCTTGGCCGATAAAATGATGATAGGAATATGGGTCGTTTGGGGATTTTCTTTCAAGTTTTTTAACAATTCCAGACCACTTACCTTAGGCATCATCAAATCGCTTACAATCAAGTCTGGCATTTGTGCAATTGCTCGTTCAATGCCTTCGGCACCATTGGTAGCTTCTATTACTTGATAAACGGCGGCAAGCTCAGTACTGATAAACCGTCGCAATTCATCGTTATCCTCCACTACCAGCACCGTATGGGGGGAGTCACTCACTTGAGATGGTATTTGCTCCTGAGATGCAAGCAAGGGCGTAGCAACCTGCGACGACATGCTATCCATATCATTCATATCGGGGGTCGCTGCTTGAACAGGATCCGGCTGGATGGGTAATTCAATCCAAAACGTAGTGCCTTGATTGGGTTCACTTTCCACCCTAATACTCCCTCCGTGGAGTTCTAGCAGCTCTCTTACCAATGCCAACCCAATGCCCGTGCCTTTATGAAGCTTGGTTTGAGAACCATCTACCTGATAAAACCGATCGAATATAAATGGCAGTGATTCTTGAGGAATGCCCACTCCTGTATCTGTCAACCTGATATGGATGACATTGCTTTTTTGTACAGCTTCTAAGGTAACTACCCCATTTTGGGGAGTAAACTTCAATGCATTTGACAAAAGATTAAAGAAAACTTTTTCGAGTTTGTCGTGGTCAAATACATGCATCATTGCTTGGTCAGGTAACACCAACTCTAATGTGATTTGTTTTTGAGTGGTCAGCAACTCGAACGAATGTACAATGTTTTTCAAAAAAACCTTGAAGTTTCCTGCCTTGGGTTGTAGCACCATTTTGCCACTCTCTAGTTTCGAAAAATCTAACAACTGATTGATGAGCTTCAAAAGCCTTTGGGAATTATTTAATATCAATTGTGAGTGTTGGCGAGTACTGGCTTCCTGGGTGGTCTGTATGATTTTATCGGCCGGGCCTTGAATCAAAGTCAAAGGAGTACGAAACTCATGCGAAATGTTAGAAAAAAACTGTGACTTTATTTTGTCCATTTCCTGAAGCTTTTCGGCCTGAGAAGCGATTTCTTCCTTTTGCTTTGCCAGTTCCGCCGTTCGTTGAACCACCACTTGTTCCAGTTTTTCTTTGTCTTTTTCAAGCCGCCTTGACCTCCACCTGACAATACCATACATCAACCCAATAAGCCCTAACACAAGCAATACCCGGAACCACCAGGTAGCCCAAAAGGGAGGAATCACTTTTAATACCAATTGAATAGGAGTACTCCAAACACTATTAAATTTTTTGGCTCTTATTTCCAAGGTATATGCACCCGAACTAAAGGCATTGAAATCTATATAGCTCAATTCGGTTTCTTTCCATTTGCCCCCATTCACTCGGTATTGATGGCGTACTCCTTCAGAGTAGGTATAGGTCAAAGCCGCAAAATGTACCTTGATTTGAGACTGATACTTCACCCTTAGCGTAGTATGGATGAATTGGGTGACGCCATTTACTTGTACACGTTCTATATATAGCTTGGGAGCAGCAGCAGTCAATTGCTCAGTAGCCAAGTTGAGCATAGAGAGGCCTTGGCTCGTTCCTACCCAAAGTCGCTTTTTACTATCCAAAAACAAATGGTTAATGTCGGAGGCAATGAGTCCATTTTTGTGACTATAATTGATAAACTGCTTTCCATCAAAGCGCGACAACCCCTTGGGCGTACCTATCCACACCATGCCCCGATGATCGACCAGCACGTATTTACAATTGTTAGACACCAACCCATCTTGGGTGGTAAAGCAAGTAGTTTTACCTTGGTACCGTTTACAAAGCTCTTTTTGGGTACCTATCCATAACTCCCCATTTTGTCCGATGGCCACCTGGTTTGCAAAATTACTGCTGAGCCCATCACTCGTGGTCAATGAGTCGATTAGTTTTGCGGGTGGCCTTGAGGCACTGACTAAATCCAGAGCAAAAGCAAATAATCCTTGACTGGTTGCCATCCAATGTTTGTCTTGGTATTCAAATATCTGCTGAATGCGGGTATTTTCATTGACTTTATAATAGCGTCCAGTACGTACCCCTCTTGGAGTATAATACATAAAACTAAACCGATTATCTTGATAAATCCAAGCTCGATTTTGACTATCCAAATGCATGAATGCCGAGTATTTGGGCATGGGTTCAAGCTCTTGACTGGCTTTTCGTAAACTAAACCACCCTGCACTGAAAGTACAGGGGTTTTGCGCTCGGACTGAAAG
>CALDJV010000642.1 GCA_937899305.1 uncultured Cytophagaceae bacterium | reverse complement strand
ACTGCTATTTCCACGAAGGGTTCTGTAATTTAAAAGGCCAAAGTCGAGCTAAGAACATGTTCAAAACAAGTGTTCGGTTTTGGCAAAGTTGCTTGAAGCTAGATAAGGCACTTTTTGCGGGCGTAGCCATCGCTACGGCCAAAACCGATGGCTACAGCTTTGCTGTGCCGAGCTCTGCCAACGGCTAAAAAGTAACGAAATATAGCAAAGAGCAATGAAGCGAAAACGGTCAATTATTGCGGACACGTTCCTTAATTCAAATAGCATTGATGCAATCACCTTTAGTTTCCATTATTTGTTTGTGTTACAATCACGAAAACTTTGTTGCTGAAGCCCTTCAGTCTGTACTTTTACAAACCTACGCAAATATTGAACTAATTATTGTAGATGATGCCAGTAGTGATGGTAGTTGTAAAGTTATTGAAGATGTATTAGATGGAGTGTATGTGAATTCTTTGGTTGAGAAAACGAAAACGAGATCATTTAGGTTACAAAATAACCCTATTTTTATTCGAAATAATGAAAACCTAGGTAATTGTAAATCTTTTAATCTGGGGCTGGCAAAAGCACGAGGAAAGTATCTGATTGATTTGTCGGCAGACGATGTATTGTTAGATGATCGGGTTGAAAAACAAGTGGCCGTATTTGAAACCCTCAAGGAGAATTATGCGGTTGTTTTTTCCAATGCCTTGAACATCAGTGATACTGGAGCGGTGCAAAGCTATCATTATGCGGTAGATCAAACGGGCAAAAGTAAGGTTCAAGTTCCACAAGGAGATGTGTATCAGGAAGTACTGAAGCATTATTTCATTTGTACCCCTACGATGATGATGCGTACTCAGATAGTCAAAGACTTGGGAGGGTATGATGAAACCCTCAGCTACGAGGATTTTGATTTTTGGGTCAGCACTTCCCGACATTATTTGTATTACTACCTCGATGAGGTAACCACGATGAAAAGAATGGTGAGCAATTCACTCTCCAGTAAATTTTACCAAAAAAATTACTTATCTCATTTACAGAGTACCCTCAAAGTTTGCCATAAAGCGCTGGAGCAAAACGCGACTCAGGAAGAAAACCAGGCACTTGCTTATCAAGTACATTATTTTTTTCGCCTGGCTTTCTACTTAGGGCATTTCAACTTGGTAAAGGCTTATTATCAATTACTACAAAAACTAGATTACTTTCCCAGAACAGTCCAATTCATTTGGTTTTTGAGTCGTTATCGGGTGAAAGTGTATCGCGGGTATCGTTTGTATGCTAAATTGAAACGATGGGGTAAAGCCCGTTTGCGTTGATTTGAATTAGTAAGGCTTTACCTTGATGAGTGCGGCTTCTTGCAAACGCAAAGACAACGTGTAACCTTCTACGTCAATGGCAATAGGGTCACCGAAAGGAGCTTTGAACAATACCTTGATTCGTTTGCCTGGGTACAATCCCATATCGGTGAGGATGGGGGTGAGGATGTCGGGGGCGATTTCACTGATTTCAGCGAGCGTGTTTTTCTTTAATTTATCAAGGGTATATTCCATCATACTATTCAATTAAAACTGAGTTCAAATATAATAGAAAATACCGCTTTTATACAAAACACCTCTTCAGTAGTTTTTTGGTGAGTGGATTTCAGCAATGAAAGTACCAGCATTTGAGGGAGGCAAAAACTGAATTGAACGCAAGGGAGTTAGATGGTAACATCCTTCATGCAAAAGCTACCCCATCAATAGAGGTAGCTTTTGTGTATAGAAACAATATGATCAATACATTTATTTGATAATACTTACTGTTTTAGTTTGTGATGCACCATTGGCTTGTTGAATCGTAATAAAGTAATTGCCAGCAGGACAATGACTCACATCAAAAACTTGACGAGCAACTCCACCTTCAGCTTTGACAGACTTGGTTTTCAGTACTGCTCCAACTGGGTTTCTTAAAATAAAAGTAACCTCACCTTTTGCATTTACTTGAACATTGATTTGCTCTTGAGCAGGGTTGGGGTATATACTGGTTTCTACCACATCTACCAAATCCTCCATTGCTACTTGTGCTACCACCGATGCCTTACTAGCCGTGGTAGTATTGGCAGCATTAGTAGCATTGGTGATATTAATGGCATAATCTTCTATTTCTCCAAAACGAATGGTACCACAGGGCCCTGTTATTGGCTGGCCACTCATCATGATTCTCATGCGAGTTAGTCCTAAGCTAGCAGTAGTTGGAATGGTAATATTGGCTGATACAGGTGATGCATCAATTGGGGTTCCATTAGCTGCCAATTGTTCGCCTGCATCATTAAAATCTCCATCTCGGTTAAGGTCTATCCAAATACTGTAATATTCGTCAAAAACTCTTCCTGTCCACTGAGGAGTAATGCTAAGGCGCGTAGTACTACCACGACGCAAAGTAGTACTTTGGTTCGTAAAGTTTCCATATCCATCATTGTCTCCAGAGGTATTATTGATGGTTCCAAATTGTATCCGATTGATAAATTCATCTGCAGTATTTCCGCCCACATCACAGTAACCAGTGGGAAGGCCTATGGTGGCAAAATTAGTAAGTGTTGAATAGTCACTAGAGCCCGTACCACAGTTGGTTCTTACCTGAAACTCATATGGAGTACCTGAAGTCAAGTTACTGATTCTTCCTGAAATAACAGTAACAGCTGAGGCAGTTGTCCAGCGAGTAGTTCCCTGAGCACGATAGCGTACATCATAAGAGTTGGCTCCGTTTACTGCTGCCCAACTCAATACCGCCGAAGTGTTGGTAATGTTGGTAACACGAAGTCCACCAGGTACGGCACAGGTGGGTGCTCCATCATTCTCATTCACTCCAGTAACAATCATTGAAAAAGCTTGGTTGTTGTTACGCAACGTACCTTTATGAGTTACTGTAATGGTATAAGTACCTGCGGCAGGGTTTGCAATGAAGATTTTCTCTACATTGTCACGGTCGTTATCTCCGGTGGTAGCGGCATCCGCTGGTCTGGCAGGATTCAGTATCCAGGGACGGAAAGTGCTAACTGCACCTGTAGCAGGATTTCGGTAAGTAACGCGAATATCCAAGTCATTCACCAACATACGATTAGTAGGGTCTAACGCAGGAGCTACTGGAGTACCAGCTAGGTCGGTCCAAACAATGGTAGCCACTAAAGGAGTTCTTCCGGTAGCCTGTACATCCATTGTGAAAGCACGGCTATTTTGAAGATTCTGTTCTTCGATGAGTGAAGAGACATTGCGATCCGTAATTACCTGAGCCGCAGCGCGCGTATTCATCAAACCCCAACCATTTTGGTAATCAGGACCATTGGCAGGACCTGCTTCATCGGCAGTGTGAATTACCAAGGCCTTAAGGGTAGCTGAACGCATTACGGCATTTCTATTTTGTTGCCCAAAGTATTGTTGCAACAAACCCAATGAACCCGCAACACTTGGAGTAGCCATAGAGGTTCCACTGGTAGTGAAGTAATGCGCATTGTTATTAATTCCGGTAGATCTCAAGTCTACGCCATTGGCAACAATATCCGGCTTGATTCGACCATCATCGGTAGGTCCCCAGTTACTAAACGCAGCTTGCCTTACTTGATTGGCCCGTTGGTAGCCGCCAGCAATGCCGTTTACAGCCCCAACAGTCAATACATTTTTGCCAAGCGCCTGACCTGCAATACAATCAAAATTGCCATCGGCATCACGTCTTGCGGTTGAGCTTACCCACTCCCCATTTCTACGCACAAAATGTGTTCGGCCGTTAAAAGCATCATTACGGTCATTACCCGCTGCCCAGCACATCAAATAGTTAGGGGCATCAAAGGCAAGGCGATCCACATCTTGAGCATTATTGTCATAGAAGCCAAAAAGGTAATCTTCGGTAGTACTGATGCTCTCATCTCCAAACCACACGGTTTCATCGCCAGGTCGGTCGTCTACATCTAGCTGGGCCCAACCTCTGATAAAACCATAAGAGTGGTTAGATACCAATAAACCATTCTGAGCAGCATTGGTCATTTCTACCAAGTCATCGGTCCAATCATGGGCATCCAACAAAGCACCAGGAGCCATTCCTCGAGCATTGGCTGTTACACCAGCTGCCACCATAGTACCTGCTACATGGGTTGCATGGCTGTTGAAATTATTACCTGGATTATCTCTTTGGGTTACCCTGCTTGTACCGTCTGCTCTGGTAAATTCCCGGTGGGTATTTCTAACTCTTCCACCATCCCAGATACCCAGTGTCATACCTGCTCCATTGATGTTTAAATCATTGCGTACTCGATTAGTCGAAATTGTTTGAGCCGCAATATCATTGAAGTTGGTGTAATATAATGGAACACCATTGGGAGAAAATGCCATCAGTTCCATTACCTTGTTTTTTGAGACAATGCGTATTGGAATGTTGAGTTGCTTGGCCTTTTTGTGAGCTGCAATCCGCTGTTTTTGGTATTTGAGCGAGAATGTTTTACTCAAACGCTGAAGTTTTTGAACTTGTCGTTGATTATATCGCTGTTGTGCTTGAAGCGATACTACAGATAACCCCAACAATAGTAATAAAGAGGTTGCCTTTTTACATAAGTTAAACATGAAATAATTTGATTTACAGGGAGAAGTAGGAGCTATCTTCCAGAAAAATCACCTAGGATAATTTCAGGAGAACATTCCTCATGAAGGTAAAGCAAATAAGACTATTTAATCAGTTTTTAAATTTCCAAATTAACCTATTAATTAATAATTCTGATATAAACAGGAGGTAGGAGTCTTTTTGAAGTGCTTATTTGTTTTAAACAATGATGTCTATGACTGATATACAACAAAATCAATTGATCAGATTGACTAGTGATATAAGTAAAACTGCATTGTAACCAATTTAAATAATGGATTTAATAAAAATACTTACAAAAATGATGTATGGTTGCTAGCAGACCGCTTGACTCTAAATTAAGAACATGGTGACGGGTTGAATATACCTCGTGGCAGTTATGAAATATAAAAATTAAACAGCGAATTAAATCTTAACTTTCGCTTCTCTCAAGTGTAACATAATTAATAAACTGACCGCAAGTTATTTGTTTTTTTTGAAAAACAAAAAATGGTTAAAAAATTAAATTTTGCCTTTGTAATAAATAATTGGATAATATTTGGTTTTATTTGAATATACTCATTGTTTAATCACTGTTTATTACTTTCATATTGCTTGCTTTTATTTACCTAAATAAGCCGATTAGAAGTAACTGTACAAGGAGAAAGTATCAAAATGAAGAGTCAATTTATTAGTCTTTATTTAAATGGACGACTTTCTGCCAAGGGAATATTTGTTTTGGACTTTTTAGAACTAAAAAAATATGATCGTCAAGGTGAACGGAAGGATATTTAGGGTCCGTGAAAAAATAAATTACGTATTTGGAGGTAGATCTTGACAAGGCAGGTACTAGATAAATACCCAAAAGTTGAAATAAATTTGCCTGCCTGCTTCTACAATTTGATTATACGATACGTATTGGGGTAAAAACTCAAATAACAGTGCTTATTATGACAAAAAACATTACTCCTTTGTCCTTTTTAGTGATCAAATGCTTGCTGACCATTGTTTTATTTTTTTCTGTTTGTTTCACCTCGGTTCAGGCCCAACAAGTACCCACTGATACCACCACCCAACAAGAAGGAAAGTATCGGCTACAACTCAAAAATGGGAGCCAGTTGATTGGTAAAATTCTAAAAAGTGGCAAAGGTTACCTGATCTTTGAAACTAAAGACTTAGGACCAGTTAAAGTTCCGCTGAAGAATATCGTCAAGTTGACTTTGATCTCGAACAATACTAGCCAAAAGGTGACAGTGTCCACCAAGTCTGAGTGGTACGACAACCGCATGAATAACCATAAATACTTTATCAGTACGACTGGATACAACTTACGCCGGAACGATTTTTATTTAGAAGATACCTACATTTTTTTGGTAGGAGCCCGCTATGGCATTACCGATCACATTTCGATTGGAGCGGGAACTACTTTTTTGCCAGGAATCGATCTGGATGACCAATTGTACTTTATCAACCCCAAAGTAACTTTTGACTTGACTAAAAACTTACATCTTGGCGCCAGTTTCAATTGGATGAATTTTCCTGAAGTAGGTAAATTGGGATTTTTGAATTTGGCGGCCACGTATGGTTCAACCCGTAATAACTTTACGGTGGGGTTAAGTTATGGCGCAACTGAAGGGACATTTACTTCTCAGCCAATGATCAATATTGGAACTTCTTTACGGCCTACCAACCGCATTGCTTTTATGGGAGAAATCTTATTGGTTCCTACTCAAATTGCGGTACAATCGGTCAGAGATTTTACTCCTTTTGTGATTATGGGACTCCGGTTTATCAACAAAGAAAGCTCATTTGACTTGGGTTTTCTGTTTGCCAACAATGACAACAACCGAGCTCAAACCCAACTGTATATACCTTATTTGAGCTATCGTCATACACTTCGATGAGGGGACAGGTAAAAACTAAAAAAGCATAACCAATGATACAATTGGTTATGCTTTGAGTGGCAATATCTTATATATAGATGCTTTAGTTAATCACAATTCTTTTTACTATGATTCCTTTTTTGGTTTCTACCTTGATAAAGTAAACTCCCTTGGGATATTGTCGTATGTCAAAAGTTTGAGAAGCCACAATGCTTTTACTTCTTACTGGACTAGTCTTGAGAACTGTTCCATTGAGGTTGATCAGACTAAAGTTGACCAAATCATTGCTTTGCGCCTCAGTAGTAACCGTAACTTGACTATGGGCTGGATTAGGTGAAACAGTCACGGCTTGCAGGTCAATTTGAGTAGCCGCTTCACCCTGGTGGTTACGTTGGTTGTCTTGGTTGGTAGTCAACGAGATATTGTCAAGGGCAATGTCGGGACGGAAAGACGCACCAGTGGTACCCGTAAACCTTAGTTTCAAGCTTCCTCCTAAAAGGTTGGCCAAATCTACCTCCACATCTAACCATTGGTCTTGTTGCACGCTATCTGCGGGGCTCCAAATGGGCAACCAGGTGGCGCCATTGTCATTGCTGGCTTCCAACCCAATGCTCCCCTGATTGTCTTCGGTATACATGTGATAGCTGAATTTAAACGTAGCCTGACTAAGCGCACTTACATCAAAACAAGGAGATTGTAACACCGCCTTTTTATTAGGATAACCCACTCCCAGTACTGAAGCCTCTATGTAAGCATAGAAAGTACCATCTTTTGCCCCCGAAGGTCCAGTTGCACTAGAGGGCGTGCTGCCCGAATAATGGGTCCAGTCGCTGTCATCGTTTGTGGCTTGAGTCCATTGGCCAAAACCACTTTCAAAACTTTCGTGGTAAGGAAATGAAGCTACACAGGGCAAAGAAGTGGTAAAAGTAGCCAATGGTGAATAAGCACTCGTGAAAAATCGCTCAAAGAAGTCATTACTCCACCAAAAATAACGTCTTTTTTTACGTCTTCTTTTAATCCCAGATCTTACCTGAAATTCGTAGGTCGTTCCTTGAGTCAAATTTCTCAAAGCCAAACGAGGGCGTCTCACCTTTCTAATCACAGTCCATTCATTGGTACCCTGTACTCGGTAACGCACGTCATAGCCTACCCGATAACTCGCACGATCCCAACGAAGCTCTGCGGTGGAGGTAGAAATGTTCTCGGCAGTGAGGTTTTCGGGAATCGGGAAAAACAAAGAACCTTTGGTAATACCAGTTGCAATGAGTGAAAAAGCTTGTCCACCTCCAGCAAGGGTATTTTTATGCTTGATGACAATGTGGTAATAACCAGGTCGTGGGTTAGGAATATAGATTTTTTCTACATTATCTATGTCGTTATC
>CALDJV010000641.1 GCA_937899305.1 uncultured Cytophagaceae bacterium | reverse complement strand
CCAACATGGTTCGCCTTCGCTAATGGACATGACTAAAAACGCGGGGTACTTTTTTTAAATTCTGAACAGCCTACCTGACAGGTATAAATTTGCCGAAACCCCATTTTTCTTGAAGAAAACTTGGTGGTACTTGATTTATGAGACCGCCTCGAAAATAATTGACCCACTACATAAACTCATAAAACAGCTTCTAATAATCCTTTCTTGAGTATTTGTCTTGAGGAGTAAGTTCAAAACCATTCTTTTGTATCCAATCTACAAAGCTTTTGAACTTCGGTTCATTTTTTTCGAACCAAGGCTTGGCTTCATCAAAATTGCCTGTGCCCAATACCCAATAAGTGTAGGTTTCCAAATGCCCACTGTCCATCAATGCTTTTTGAAAATCTAAAAGTTTGTTTGGATACACCTTTGCCTTGCCCTGTTTGCCAAACCAAGCTTCCAAAAATGCTTTTTTGTGTTGGTAAATGGCATCGATGTCTATTTTTTTACTAAAATGAAAGGTCGAGAGGGTATAAAACATCGTGTAAGTCAGTTCAAAAGGAATGGCTTTGTCCGGATCATCAAGTTGGGTTACATCAATGGTGGTTTTTTTGGTGAGATGAACCGATGCTTTGGAACTATCTTTTATCTGATGACTCTGCTTGAAACTTTCGTACAACCATTGGCTGACTTCCTGGGCTCGCTTGCGAGAGGAAGTAAGGTTCATAAACATTTCGCCGTAAAGCAGGGCCCAAATACGCTCTTCAGTATTGCGAAATATTTTGGTGAGCCAATAATAATTGGAGGAATGGTAAGGATTGGCCTTGATCCCCATTTCCCATTTGTCAACCGCTTCGTTGAAATTTTTACGAGAAAACTCTAAAATTCCCCATTCCGTATACAGTTTTCCCGATTTTGGGAATTTTTTGAGTCCAGCCTGATAAGTTTGAATGGCTTTTTCGGGCTGTTGGTTGTAATCGTAGGCGTTACCAAGCAACTGAAAGACACGATCATTTACTTTTTTGTGTTTGGTGAGTTTCTTTAAAATTTTGATGACTTTGGGATAGTCCTTTTTCAATTGATAGGCATAAGCCATTTCATACGGGGGAGTCAAACTTTCCGGAATGAGCTTGGCTGCTTTTTTCAACAATGGAAATGATTCATCTACTTTACCGCTATCCATTAATTTGATGGCTTCTCGAATCAGTTGAATGGCTTCTTTGCGACGGTCATTTTCTTGGGCAAAAGTTTGTCCTATTCCCCAGAGTAGACAAATGAATATAAGGATTGATATTCTCATAGGTGTATTGTTTAAATCACTATTCATATTAGATACTAATTTCATCTTTTAAAATGGATAAACTGATCACTTACCGCAACATTAACATTCGTTTGGTTCTTTTTTTATCATTTACCCGAAGTTCATAATAGTACATGCCTCCCACTACTCGACGATTATACCCCGTTTCGCCACTCCAGAGTACCGTTTTGTTGCCTGCCGATTGCAAGGCATCCACCAAAACATGGACAAGTTGTCCTTGAGCGTTATAAATGGCCAGACGTACCTGCGACTCTTCATCCAAACGATAACGTATAGAGGTGACTTTTCGAAATGGATTGGGAAAGTTTTGTTCCAACGCAAACCCATCGGTAGAAGGTATACCAAATGGATTAGCATAACGGGTACTGAATACACCTCGACCGTGGGTAGCCACGCCCACAAAACCATCCGTGATACGAGCCTGAATCATTTCTACGACTGCATTGCCAATGGTTTTTTGCCCTTCTTGGGTCCAGAGGGTATTAGAGCCATTGATGGTACCAGTGGTGAACAAGCCCACACTGGTACCTGCCAAATAGGCCTTGGTCTGATTGGCCAAGGGTAAAATGGTAAGCCAGCGAATCGAAGGTCCATTTCCTGAGCCATCTGGGTTTTCTTCCAAATTTCCCCCTACCATTGTCCAGGTTTGTCCTCCATCGGTAGAGCGAAATATACTAGGGATGTTGTAGTTTGAAAACACTACCATGACTTCGTCTTTGTCCAGTGGGTTGAGCGCAATGCAATTGATGTAGCCACCTATAGGAAAATCACTACCTGTCACATCAGTACGATCTCGCTTACTAGGATCGTTGGTATTTTGCATTTTATAAAGTTTGCCATTGTTGGTGCCGTAGTAGAGGGTATTTTTTTCTACTACCGACAAACTCAAGGCCGTAATGCGGTCATCAGGGTTGGGCAAACGATCGATGATGCGCCAATTGGTAGCAGGTTTGTTATTACTACCTAGTTTTATTTCGGCAGTATTGGAATTGTACCAAAGTGTATCAGCTGCTGGGAGGTACATCTCAAACTGATTTTCGGGATTGATAATAAAAGGGTTTACAAAGTCGTAACCAACTCCTTGGGCAGGATCTATGCGAGCAAAACCTTCATATTCTCCCGAGTTGTTATAGGCCAGGCGGAAAATTTGGCCATTTTGAGCCGACACATATACCGACTGGGCTCCTACTGCACAAAAAGTTCCATCACCTCCCAGCAATTGTTCCCAAGGCTCTTTTTCATTGGCATTGTTGGTACTGTAGGTGCCGTTGTCTTGCATGCCTCCCACAATAAAATCGAGTTGAGGATCCAAGGCCACCGAATAAAACTGAGTAGTGATATAACCTCGGTTCATGCTTTGCCAAGTAACATTAGCCCGGTTGTCGCTCGTGACAAACACCCCACCATCGTTTCCTGAGAGCATTCGGTTGGGGTTAGAGGGGTAAAAAACCAATGCGTGTTGATCGGGGTGGTGATTAGGATAAAAACCAAAACCCCCGCTGGTTTCATAGCCACCAATCCAACTTGTGCTGGTAGTACTGGTAAAAGCATTGTCAGAACGGTACAAGTTGGTACCTCCCAGAAACATTGTTTGGGCATTGTTAGGTTTAAAAGCAATGAGCATATTGTAAGATTCCTGTGAGTCAAAATTTCCCAAACTTCCTCCCAAGGCCGGAACATTGGCCGATAGGTTTTCCCAGGTTCCGTCAGCGCCGCTTCCATTGCCTGATAGATAGGTGTACTTCCAAAGGTTATATTTGAGCAATCCAGGCGTTCCAGGAGTATAAGTCAAGAAATATACTTCGTTTTCGTCTTGAGGCGAGATGGCCATCACGGTGCGATCGTGAATTCTAGGAAGACCAGGTGGGGTAATTTCAGTCCAGTTTACCCCATCTACCGAACGGTAAAATCCTTTGACAGTTCCTCCACGATTGGCTACCGAGGTATTGCTCAAAGTAGCATACACCACTCCTTGAGGCGAAACCACCACATTGGTATAGCGGGCTATAAAGTTGGTGTCATACCCCAATACCCTGCTCCAGGTTTGCCCTCCATCGGTAGATCGACTGATGGCCCCAAAACCAGCTGCGTATATTTCATCTTGAATTTGGTTAGAAGTATCTACTGCCAGATTCCATACAAACTCAAAAGTGTTGTCATATTCTTGTGGAGTTGTATTGGTCGTAGCAGCCAAACTTTGCCAAGAAAGTCCTCCATCGGTAGATTTAAAAATACCATTGCCTCGATACAGCGCACCCCCACCTCCCTCAGCAGTATTGCCTCTGAGTTCTCCGGTACTATAATACCAAGTATTGGTTTTGCCTGGGCGGGTATCTTGTACAATGGCGGTGGTACTCTGTACCGAGTTTTCTGGATTTGTTTTTACCCAACTACCCCCTCCATCTTGGCTGCGCCACATGCCACCCGAGGCGCCACCCGCCAAAATTACATTTTCGTCGCTTATGTCAATGGCCAAGGCTCGAGTACGACCTCCTAAATTATAGGGGCCCCGAGGCAACCAAAGTTGTTCGCTTACCCGGAGTTGTTCGTTGCCAGTTTTTTGCTGCTGGAGCAGGGCTTGGGCAAAGCGAAGTTCAGTTCTCCGGATATTTTGGGGAATTTGATGAGTGATCGGGTCGGCCAGACGTTGTTGCTGGTACTTGAGTCTGTCTCGGAGGTTTTCTCGAATGTCGTTAATTGCAGGAATTTGAGGCAATGAAGCCAACGGGGGGGCAGGTTTGGGTTGAGATAAGTTTGGGGGTGATACTTTTGGGATGTTTTTTAACAAAACAACCCCTGAGCAGGTTATAATACCCAGTATCCACCATATGCTATATTTCGTATATTTGGTCATTTTGAACTAAATTTTAAGAAAATAGATATGGTAGGAACAGGCAATACAATTTTTACCCTGGTAAAAAAGAAATGAATGATCTGAGACTGAAGTACTGCGTTTAGTTTCTTGATTGATAAATGGTGCATGATACTTAGGGTTATGTTGAATAGGGCCTGGTTTTTTATTTTTTTTAATTTAAGATCTGACCTTTCGCAGTCATTTTATTTTGAAAATA
>CALDJV010000640.1 GCA_937899305.1 uncultured Cytophagaceae bacterium | reverse complement strand
TCGGGAATTTTTTTGATTGCCTTTTTGAGAATCGTGGAAGTCTTAAGGCCTTGAATGGTGACTTCGGCGAGCATTCGAGGGTCTTCGGGAAGCCAAAAGGCCTTTTGGCTCATCATTTTGCTGATCTTGTAGCTGACCGTTTTATAACCAATGTAAGAGATTTTCACCGTGCCTTGCTGGTATCGCGCTGGAATCAATAACCTGAATTTTCCTGTGGCATTGGTGATGGTTCCTATCTGATTGTTGGCCAGGGCTACATTTGCATAAGCCAATGGTTTACGAGTAGCTTGATCATACACAACTCCCTCTATTGTAATACTCTTTTTGAGGTTTGACTCTTTGGCAGTCTGAGCGGTCACTACTGAAGTAGCCACCCATAATAGGTACAATGTTCCTAAAATTACTTGTTTGACTTGCATCACCATTTACGTTTATTCGTTTGTTTCTAAACAATATTTGATGTAAATGACAATGCCTTGGTGGCAGGGTTGCAAACCTGTCAAAACTTACTGAATCTTCTCATACCTAATTGCTATTTTTGATGAGTTGAATATAAAATCGAATGAGTTGTTGGTAGCCTTTTTTCGACACCCGCTCGTTGGTTCCATGAAAACCATCAATGTCTTTCACTGGGAGGTTTAAGGGGGTGAACCGAAAAATATTTTTGGTAAGGTCGCGGTAATGCCTAGAATCGGTTCCGCCTACCATCAGGGCTGGCGCTACCAGGGTTTCAGGGAATAGTTGACGAATGGTTTTTTGCAAATTCTGAAAGCTCACTGATTGTAAATTGGACATGGGCACTGGCAGGCCAAACCCATCAGATAGAATTTCTACTTTTACCCGCTCATCTCCAATTACGTCTTTGAAATGTTGTAATATGCTCGCTTTGTTTTCGTCCGGCTTGAGCCGTAAATTAATGACTGCCGACGGATTGGCAGGCAATACATTGGCTTTGGGGCTTCCCTGCAACATAGTAGGAGCGGTCGTAGTTCTGAGCACTGCACTGGTGGTGGGTTTGGCCAACATCATGTTTTTGATGATTGGGTTGAATAACCAACGATTGGCAAAAGCCAACTTATAGGGGGTGCTCATTTCAGGCGTCAGGTAATCCATCATTTCCTGGGTGGCCCCCTCTATGGTAGCCTCAAACTGTCGTTTTTCCAGGTTTACAATGGCTTTACCTAATATGCCTACTGCAGTTTGGGCCATAGGGCGTGAGGAATGCCCACCAGGAGAAGCCACACTAATTTTTACATTGGCATATCCCTTTTCGGTTACTCCTATATAAGCTACTGGGGCGGAAATGCCTGGCATTTGGTTTTCTAATATAAAAAGGCCCTCATCTAATACATACTCTAGTTGAATATTTTGCCTGGCCAAATGATCGGCTATTTTTTCAGCACCTCTTTCACCACTCAGCTCTTCATCGTGGCCAAAAGCCAACAAAATTGTTCTTTGTGGGGTGTATCCTTTTTTAAGCAAATACTCTACTGCTTCCAACATTCCCAACACATTTACTTTGTCGTCCAGGGCACCTCTCCCCCAGATATATCCACCATTGATATTACCCGAAAAAGGCGGGTGTGTCCAGTTTTGTTCAGTATCTTTTTCTATTGGTACCACATCCAGGTGGGCGGTCAATAATACTGGTTTGAGTTTAGGATTGGCGCCTTTCCAAGTATATAGCAAACTAAGGTCATTGATGACTTCACGTTTGAACTGACTATGTACCAATGGAAAGGTAGACTTTAAATATCGATGCAAAGCTCTAAAAGCATTGGAGTCTACCGAAGCCGAACGGTGGTAAGAAATCGTACGTAAGGTAATGGCTTTTGATAAATGCTCAAAGGCATTGGCGGGAACATCTATCGTGGGGATCGCTTGCACTGCTACCTGGCGAGAAGACATGCGATAGGCATTGATTACCAGTATGACCACCAAAACAGTAAGTAGCACAAAAAAGCCAAGTAATATTTTTTTGAACATAGATTTTTCGGTGTTAGTAGTAAACTATCAACAATCTATAGTTTAATTTGTGTTTAGTAACGCATTCGCAATAACTGTCGGTTTTTTTCTACTGCCTGAGTTGCTAGGCTTCGTTATTTTTAGCTAAAGCAGAGCTCAGCGCAGCAAGCTGCAGCTTCGGTTTTCGCAATAGCGCTGCTATTGCTGCAAAAAATGCCTCGCCCAACAACTCATGCATATGACCAAATCGGACACTTATTTTGAAAACATTACTTAATGTTACACAGTCAGTTCTAACAATACCATATTTTAATGGTTAAAGTAGTTGCGCAACACATTGCCAACCAACCAGTGGGAGCTCGGCAAAGGTTATCTATTTCGCCAACCAACCATTCAGTAATACAAATTAAACGATGATTGGCCAACTGTGTCACTTGAATTCACATTTTTAATCGAGTCTGCATAAATAATTAATGTTTTTGTATATGCCATCTTTTTTTGACCAAATTATAAAAAAAATACTCCCTTCTCGTCCCAATCCTCAACAACCACTGGTGACCGAACTACTTAAACGAACCGAAACCCAGAAAACAGCTTACCAAACCTGGATTAACAATCAGCATTATGTTGGCTTGTTGAAGTCCGTTGCCAAAGCCTATTATCTTAAGCAAGAAAAATTGACTTCTGACCTCCAGGTGCACCTGTTTAACTCGCCTTATGCCAATGGTTTTGCCATTACTTACCAAGCCTCTGATATGGGCAAACAAGATTTGATGTTTTTGTGCGAATACTTCAAAGACACCATTCTTAGTCTCAATTATGATTTAAAGTCTTCTCAACGTGAAATCACCGACAAAGGAAATTTCGTAAACACAGTAGAACGATATTATCTTAAGCCCAAGGCCAGAGAAGCCATTTTGAAAAATGAACCCATTGATCAATTGTATGGTAATCTCTTGATTGAGTATGTATTGGTAGATGAAAAACCAAGCTACTTAAAGGTTCTTTCTACCATTTATGCCGACCGTACTTTTACTCCGGCCCAAGACTTCAGCGATTTGGTTCAAATCCTTTTTTCAATTGAATGAATAATCAATAAAAATCGTATTTTTGTAATTTAAGTAACACGTTCGCAATAACTGTCGGTTTTTCTCTACTGCCTGAACTGCTGGGCTTCGTTATTTTTATTGCCCGTAGCGCTGCTATGGGCGCAAAAACCGATGGCTACAGCTTTTGCTGTGCCGAGCTCTGCCGAAGGCTAAATGCCTTGCCCAACAATCCATGCATATGACCAAATCGGACACTTATTTTGAAAGCGTTACTAAGGAACGATCAGCTGGTTCTATACTACAAAAGTAATACTTATTGCTTTTCTATTTTTGAATAACTCCATGCACCAAAACAGCGCCACATTAACTCACAAAAACTATTGGGCAAGTTTTTTTAAACTAGTCCGATGGCAAAATTTAGTGATTATTATTTTTACTCAATACATGGTAAAGCTGTTTTTAATCAGCCCTGAGCAACCCCTGCTCCAAACATTGATTGAGTTTCCACTTTTTTTAATTAGTGCTTCTACCGTAATCGTGGCCGCGGCTGGTTACATCATCAACGATTATTACGACATCAAAATAGATCGGGTAAATAAACCCCAGCGGATTATTATTGGTCACAAAATTCAACGAAGGGTGGCCCTGGGAGCTCATTTTACCCTCAATATGCTGGGCATTGGCCTGGGCTTGTGGGTAGACCTCAAGGTAGGGATCATTAATTTTTTTGCCGGCTTCTTGTTATGGTTGTACTCTAACCAATTGAAGCGCCTTCCATTGGTAGGCAATACTGCCATTGCAGCGCTCACTGCACTGGTAATTATTGTCATGGCAGTGTATTATCAAAAAGAAGAAATGGTACTGTTCACTTTTTCCACTTTTGCTTTTTTCATTACCATTGTGCGAGAAATTATCAAAGACATGGAAGATGTCAAAGGAGATGCTACTTTTGGTTGCAAAACCCTCCCTATTGTTTGGGGAGTACGACGTACCAAAAATGTAATTTATACTTTTATGGGCATTCTTACCCTTATTCTACTTTCTACCTTGTTTGTATATCGCAACCTATTTATACTTTATCTGGTCATATTTGTACTTCCCTCACTTTTTTTCCTTTTTATTCGCCTCCAACGTGCCGATACCAAAAAAGAATACAGATATTTGAGTCACTTTTGCAAGTTTATTATGTTGATTGGGGTATTGAGTATGGTTTTGATTAATTATTGATTGTTTTATTGTTAAATGGTTCTATTGTTTCGCTGCGCTGATTGTTCTATGGCTAAATGGTTATATTGTTGCATTGTTCCGCTTCGCTCATTGTTAAATGGTTGCGCGAGGCGACTAAAAACTAATTGTT
>CALDJV010000639.1 GCA_937899305.1 uncultured Cytophagaceae bacterium | reverse complement strand
GAATTATTTAAGAAACAATTAGATCAATAATACTTTTACCAAGTTTTCAATACATATGGAATAAATTGCCTGTGCCTCCTGTCGGAACGCTACCAGAATCCAAAACGTTGCCCATACCTCAGGAAGAGATCGCCTGTGCTCCTCAAAAAAACCTGCAGCCTTTAATCATAGATGAAGAGGTTTTGCAAAAGCTCAAAACTTTGTTGAGATCAGGAGATGAAACAAATATTTTGCTGGGATTTCAATTAATGAAAGGGTTACCGATTACCGAACAACACTTGAGTAGGCTTATTCGTGACAAAGACAAGCGAGAATATTTGTGCTTTCGAAATGGTTATATGATCCCGTTTGGAAACTTGACCGTGCTGGATTTTGGTCGCTGGAAACAAAAAATAAAAGAAATACCTCATGATATACAAGAACTCCCTGAGTTGAAACGGATTATTTTGCCAGGCCACCACTTAATGACTCTACCTGATGAAATAGGCAAACTCAAACATTTGGAATGGCTCAATTTATATGACAACCGCATCAATGCATTGCCCGAAACGGTGGGCGATTTGGTAGGCCTGCGTTGGTTATTTTTGCGAGACAATTTTTTGGAAACCTTGCCCCATAGCATAGGCAATCTGAAAAGCTTGATTCGGCTCAATCTCAGCAACAATCAGTTGCGTTACATTCCAGAAGAAGTCGGTACTTTGCCCATGTTGGATGAATTGAACCTGAACAACAATAGCCTGACCGATCTTCCTGAATCGTTGGGCGAACTCAAAAGGCTCACCCGATTATATATCAAGGACAACCCCATTTCTTTTCAGAAAAGAGCCGCACTTCAACGACTCTTACCCCGAGCTAAAATATTTTTCTAAAGATTTAACCAATACGTGAGCTTGACTACCAGAGAGCGACCAATGGGTTGAAAGTTATCAGAGAAGTAGTTATCGCTGTAGACCACAAACAAGTCGGATACTGGTTTAAATCTCCACTGAAAACGTGCATTCATATTGACCTGGTTGGTTTGGGTATTGTATTGAGTAAATACAGTCAAAAACAGTTTTCGAGTAAATGACACATCTAACCGAGGAGCTACCAACAACAAATCGGCACTGTTGTGTGGTGCTGGCAAGGTAATTTTGTTGTACTGGGTGCGTATGGCAATTTGTCCAAAAGGCTGGAAGCGATACCTCAATTCACTGTTTAGCTCAAAGCGAGTACCATTGAAATACCTGAAATAATGGCCTAGACCTACAAAAAAATTAAATACCTTGGCCGGATTGGAACTATAAAATACAAATGCATTGGAATAAAAATACTCGGTACCAGTGAGCAAAGGAACCCCGTCAGTATTGGTAGGATCAAAATCAGAGAATAAAAAAGTATACCAGTTGCCTTGAAAAAAACTGAGCTCGCTTCGATCTTGAAAATTAAATACATACTGGAATTCATAAAATCTATCGGTTACTTTTTGATTCAAATCCCAAAAATTATTCATATAAAAACCAGGGCCATGGTTGTTGATGATTGAGTTTTTGGGGTAAAAACGGCGTCGGGCGCTTCCTTCTACCATAAAATAACCCGGTCGCGGAGCAAAGCCTACTCGAGGAGCATAGTCACGCCCCACGCTTTCGTGGCTAAAGTAAAAACGCCATTCGGGGGTATTGTACCCTAGCTCCGACCCATGAGCAAATGGCTCGGCCCTTTCATCGGGGCTAAACTGGTGCTGATACAATAATTTTCCATTCCAAACATTGTCTTTTGAAGCCATATTGTAGTCCACGCCCACTACCCGGTCATAGTCGTTGATGCCCCAAGAATAATCGCTGGTAGAATCAGAAGTGGTTTGTTGGTTTACAAAAGTGATCCCTACATTGGATCGGGCAAATACTTTACGCTGGAGTACTCCTACGGTATAGTTGCTAGAGGGGATATTTCGGGAGCGATCTTGGCCGGTTTGCATATTGAGTAGCCCTACCCGCCAATTGCGATTGAGTTTGCCACTGAGTCGGGCACCATACAAGATGGGCACCTGCACATTGTTTCCAGTAGCGGTATCTTGTTGGATACCAATGCGTCTGGAAAAAAATGGCCGCATTCTACGAAAACCAAAGCTGGAAAATAAATCACTGTTTTCGATGAAAAATTGACGCCTTTCGGGGAAAAAAAGTTCAAAACGACTGAGGTTGGTTACTTGCCGATCGACCTCTACCTGCGAAAAGTCAGGGTTAAAGGTCAGGTCCAGATTGAGTGAGGAGGTAATGGCAATTTTGGCATCCATCCCTGCATTACGAGTGTAAGCAATGGCTTTGTCTTCTGGGTCAAACTCTTTGCTAAAACCACCGGTAACATAAGGAATGAGCACTATATTGGCTCCACTTTTGGGTAATGGCTCGGCCCAGGTAATTTCTCCGGTAAAAGCCAACGAAGCCAGTCGGTAATTGCGGGGTACCGGAACCCACGAAGATTGTTCGTTGCCTTTGTAGTCAAGTCGAGCAAAATTGATTTTCCAGGGCGCGGACCCACTTTTATAACGCAATGTTTTGAAAGGAATGGCCATTTCGGCGGTCCATTTGCCAGGGTAACGCTTCACGCGCCCGTACCATTTATTATCCCAGGAAGGGTCTAAGCGCTCACCGTTGAAGATCAAAGCCTCCCGTTTGACGCCCAATGGGGTAATTCCAAAAGTGAAACCATTGGTGCCATCACCAAATGGGTCAAGGTAAAAAGTTACAAAATCGTTGCGTCCTCCATTAAAATCTCGACGGAGCGATTGCACCACATCTTTGCCTGGTAACTTGTCTTCACAAACGAAGGCCACATAAAAGAATTGATCATCATAGGTCACCATCGCCTGTGTTTGGGAGTTGGCGTATGAAGTGTCAAACGGGAACTTCTGAAAAAAACGATCGGCTTTTTGGGCATTTTGCCAAATGGGTTCATCCAAAGCTCCATCCACCGTTATTTTTTTGGCAGTTTTAGTGGCCAATAATCGATAAGCCCGTTTTTGAGGGGTTTGCGCCAAGGCAACTTGGGCAATCAAGCAGATGAACAGGCAACTGCTACACGCAATTTTTTTCATGAATTTATAAAAGTTGTTATATGGAATATAGTCGCAGTAAGTTAAACAAATTTTATGGGTGAATGTTGATAAGAAATTGTTAATAGCAGGCGTTTTTCGCAAGCCAAGTCATATCAATGATCAACTATCAATAGAGACCAATGAGTGAAAAATTCCATATTTATCAGATTGAAAAGGATGGTTGACCGCTTTGGTATTTGGCATATAATGAGTTCATTCGCCATTACTTACATCCAAAATATGGGCGCTTGGGCAACAAAATGAGCCCAAAAGGAGTCTAATAGAGAACACTATGAAATTTTAGTTGGCTCGTTAAACTGAGGTAATGATCTAGTTATGAAATTGTTAGGTGATCTAGCCAAATGAAGTCAAATTTTGAGTAGACTGTTACTAAAAAATTAACGATGCGGAACCTTTTGTTTTTGCTCAAACTTTATTACATTTTGAGCCAATAACAAACATCACATGTCTCACTTAAATTTATTCATTTGGTAGAAAAAATAATCCAATTAGAAGATGTATCCTTGGTTGATTTTCTAGGCATAGAGAACAACAACATCAAAGAAGTCGCTGCGGCTTTTCCCAAAAGCAAAATTGTTTCAAGAGGCACCGAACTTCGTATTCAGGGAACCACTCCCGAAATTATCAAGATCAATGAAATTATAAACTCTCTGCTTGCACACTATCATAAATACGGAAAAGTCACTTCCGAAAATGTGGCCGACTATCTCCAGCAAGAACATGCGCCTCCTCAGCAAGAGGAAGTAGATCAACCAGTATTGATTTATGGGACAAAAGGAGTAGCGATCAAACCCAAAACATTTCACCAAAGCGAACTGGTAAAATGTGCCGAAAATAAAGATCTCGTGTTTGCCATAGGACCCGCCGGTACCGGAAAAACCTACATATCGGTAGCCTTGGCAGTAAAAGCACTTAAAAATAAAGATGTCAAAAAAATCATCATTACCCGTCCAGCGGTAGAGGCTGGCGAAAACCTAGGTTTTTTGCCGGGTGACTTGAAAGACAAAGTAGATCCTTATTTGCGTCCGATTTATGATGCTCTCGATGACATGATTCCATCCGAGAAGCTGAAATATTATCAGGAAAACCGCATTGTAGAAATTGCCCCATTGGCTTACATGCGAGGGCGAACCCTCAACAATGCTTTTATTCTATTAGACGAAGCACAAAATACCACCCCCATGCAAATCAAAATGTTTTTGACTCGAATGGGGCCCAATTCCAAGGTAATTATTACTGGGGATCGTTCTCAAATAGATTTACCCAAAAAACAAAAATCTGGTTTGATTGAAGCCCTCAATATTTTGCAAGGGGTATCTGGGATAGGATTTGTAAAGCTAGATGCATCAGATGTAATTCGTCACAAGCTAGTCAAGAGTATTATTCAGGCTTATGATAAAGCCGAAGTAGCTCAAACGCTGCGCAAAAAAGAAAAAGAAGCCAGAGAGCATAAAAAGGGAGAGAAGAGCGTAAAGTCGGAGGCGCCAGAAGCTACTCCGCCGGAACCTGCTCAGGGAGAACCTCCCCCAGCTGGATAGGCCGACGTTTTGGTATGAGATCATGCCAGGTATTTTTAAAAATATTGCCCCACAATCCGACGAATTGTGGGGCTTTTTTTATGTTTAAGGGTAACTATAGCATAGAGAAAGGCTTGATAATGAGAACGCTAAATTATGGATGCTTTTTTTGCAAACTCATAACAATTCTCTAATTTAGAAGTTGATTCGGTTTTTGAAGCTTTGATCAAAAAGACCACCAACCCTTTGCTATCGGGAAAATAGTAAAAGGGTCTGAAACTTCGAGGCAGTACTTATTGCAGGTTCACAAACAAATGTAAGAACTGCCCGTTCCTAGAAGCTTCCGGTGGTTTTATGTTCAATCCTTTAATGGCCCAATCCCAAGTCAACCTCCTTAAAGTTGTAGGCAATTGATGCACCTTCTTCAAGCGCCCAATCCTTCGAGGTTTTGTTATATTTATAAACCTTTTGTTTTAGTAACAACCTGTATGTAAAGCTATTAAGCATTAGTTTTGAATTATTTGCGTATAAACTATTGCTAATAGACTGATTCACTTGCATATATGTTATTACAAATCTAAACTAAATGTTTATTATAGTCAAGTTTTAAAACGAAATGCTTAACTATGGGGAAAGATTCTGGTCAAAAAGATATTACGCTTAGATTTATCGAGGTGTATAAGTATTTAGCGGATATAAATCCTCTTTACCAAAATAAGAGTGAATTTGCCCGCCAAATGAACGAACACGTACAAACCTTGAATGCAGTGCTGAATGGACGCCGTGAGACTTCTATTACTTTTCTCAACAAATTGTTTCATACTTTCAAAGTAAATCCACTGTACATTTTCTTTGGAAAGGGAAACATGCTCCTACCCGAAAGCAATGAATTCGAAGATGACAATGAGCGAGAAATTAGACGATTGTCTGCGTTGGTAAAAAGTCTTGAAAAAGACGTGGAAAGCTCTAAAGTTGTAATTGACGCCAAAGATGAAACCATCTCGGCGCAAAAACGAGAAAACAACATCCTAACCGAACAAATCAAGTTACTCAAACAAAGTGTAAAGGTGAGACCATGATTTTCTGGTAAGGGAGTATGTAAAAAATAAAAAAGAGGCCCGTGCAAACGCGCCTCTTTTTTATTTTAGTAAACTTTGTAATAATTATTTTATACTCCTTCTTTCTCATCCGCAATTCGTCGGGCTTCCTCCGCTTCTTTTTCCTCTACCCCGTGGGTAAGTGCTTTGAGTTTTTTGAGGAATAGAATGAGTAGTATACCAAAGGCTACTGTAAAAATTGTGATGTAAATAAATGTTTTGAGTTCGCGGTCGTTTTGAACTTCCTCAATCAAAATGCTTCCTTCATAATTTTTACCATCTGCTTTAGGTACTTTAGCGTCTTTTACCCGGTCTTTTTTAGACAAGTTAATCGTAAAGTGAGCGGGCTTGGTTGCAGTGGCGTTTTCACCTTTTACCGAGGCTACCAGGCGTTCATAATTTTGCTCCTCTTTGGGGAGGGCCACTTCTTTCTTCCCTTTCTTTTCTTTCTCAATCGGAAACTCAAAATATGGAGTCAAGTCTTGTTTGTTATCTTCCAGGTTTTTCAACACCAGTTGATTTCCATTGAAATAAACTTGCCCTTTGAATGAAATGTCTTTGTCTTTTGCTAACAGCGTGTCTATTCTTATTGTATTTTTAAAACTTTCGCGAGGAGCCTTCAACTCAATTTTGATAGGTTCTACCTGAGACGCTTCTCCAATGGCACCCGCAACTTTGTTTCCCAACCCGGTACAAGCAAAATAAACCCCCATCATGATAGAGGCATACTTGGCAGGTGCCAACTTGGTGATAAAGGAAAGAGAAACGGGAGAACTTGAGAGCTCACCAATGGTGTGTAAGAAGTAGGCCAGAATCAATAAAATCATGGCTCCTTTACCGAAGGGCTCACTAGCGGCTTGTATAGAGGCGGCAGCCATGGCCAAAAAGCCAAGCCCCATTATAATGGTTCCGATAGCCATCTTAAATATGGAGGAAGATTCTTTGCCTTTAGTAGAGCGTCTTAACCAAAACAACGCTACTACGGTTCCACAGGTAATGATAAAAAATGCGTTTACTGATTGGAATACCGAGGCTGGGATTTCTATATTGGCGGTAGTAAATACTTTGATTCGTAAGACAGCAAAAACGATGGCAATGACTCCTGCTCCTCCAAACCAGTATTGTGCATAGACACTTCCCTTTCTGCGTCCAATGTATCCTTTGTAGACAAAGAACAGGGCTGCGATACCAAACAAAATCTCTAAGACATAGCGAGGGGTCCAACGATCAATCTTGCTACGAGTGTAAATATTCATCAAACCACCGGCTTGCTCGAAAGCACCCCAGAATACAATTACAATCAAGAAAGAAATCAACAAAACCGCCACCCGGTCTTTTTCAATCTTAGAAAGTTCATCTTTGTAGATATTGATACCAATTCCGATAAATGGAGCAAATATGAGTAGTAATACACCATAACCAATACTATTATAGTTTACCCCAGTAGCATTGGTAAGCGCAATGTAAAGACCAAAGCCAGAAAGCAACACTGTAACAATGGCTGAAACTGGGCTAGTAAATAATCTCTTGATGTATTGGGTTTGCTCTCCTACATGATCTCTTGGTTTTTCTTCTTTGATAAGGTTACCTACTTCGGTAAGGTACTTACGTCCCCAAGAAAAGATGATTTGACCAAACAGCATCCCAATACCAGCCAAACCAAAACCGTAGTGCCATCCGTACTTTTCACCTACGGCACCTACAATGATTCCAGCTAGAAACGCCCCCAGGTTGATCCCCATATAAAAGATGGTAAATCCAGTATCGCGACGAGAGTCTCCTTGACGATACAAACCTCCTACCATAGTAGAAATATTGGGTTTGAGTCCACCCACTCCCAAGACAATCAAAATGAGTCCAGCGTAAAAGGCCCAAATAGAATCTATTGCCAGTACTCCGTGGCCCAGGCACAATATGAGTCCACCAATCAGCACCATTCGCTTCTGACCAAAAACTTTATCAGCCAAGATACCACCAGGAATCCCCATCACATATACCATCATGGTGTACCAGCCATACAAGGCAATGGCTTCGGCGTTGGTCCATCCCAACCCCCCTTTTTCTATTGAGGAAGCTGCATAAAGAGTCAACAAACCCCTCATACCATAATAACTGAATCGCTCCCACATCTCAGTAAAGAACAGGATCGCCAACCCTACTGGATGTCCCAAAAACGCTTTATCCGAAGATTTACTCATAACATTGTCGCTTTGTATCTATATTGTTTTGTATAGCATAGTGTAGTATGCACAAAATCTCAGTTTCAATTGAAAATTTGAAAATCCCACAAATATATTGGAAAGTTTATAAAATCTAAAGGTTGGATTCTTGCTTTAACTTTTGCTGAACGACTAAAGTTTGTAAAATACAATCAAAGCTTCTGGCGATGAGGGGTAGCCAGTGAGTTCCTAAAGTTTGTTGATGTTCTCAATAAGGATAAAATAGGGCTGATTTTCTTGTTTAGCGCGAAATATCCAATAAGTTTGGTTATAGAAAATGTACAAAGTAAAAATAATCTTCGTGATCAGTCGAATAAATATAGAGGCGATTGAATGGGCTACTGATGACGCCAATAGGTAACCAATTGTTTATCAATTTGTTACCCCAACAT
>CALDJV010000638.1 GCA_937899305.1 uncultured Cytophagaceae bacterium | reverse complement strand
ATAACTTACCAAAAGTACGGGTGTTTTTGGCATGATAAATATCCCGCATTTTGTATAAAAATAGCTTGCCCTTTTTAATGTATCGTATTTTATCACGAAATAGCGTTGCGTTTTTAATCAACGAGATATAGCGTTTGTATACTTTCATGCCTGGGCGATAAATTCTGCTTTTTCGTACCCGTTCAAACTCACTTTCTACCACGCCTGCTTGTAGCATTGGAGTCACGGTTTTTTTGATGACATACAAACTCCGAATGGCATCATACAACGAAATAAGGTTGTTCCAGCCTATTTGATATTCTAGTTTAAATTCCTTTTGTCGTTGACGGTGTATCTTGATAAGGTATTTGGCGAAGCCAAGTTTCACTGCGGCTGCTTGGGCTTCAGGAAACAGGTTGGCCGAATGCTCTTTGAAAACAATGCGGATATTGGGCAAGTATCGTTTGAGGTTTTGGGCATTGACCCAATTGGTTCCAATGTTATATTCGGTTTGTTTGATGAGCGCATTGAGCCCTTGATAGTTGGTAAACCCTCCCTGGTTGATGGTCTGAATGTATTGAAGCATGCGGTCAATTGTTTCAAACCCTTGGCGATACGTATCAAAAAGAGAACGGATAGAATCGTATTTTTTGAGGTCTTGTAATACCGTATCGGCTTTTTTAACCTGTTTTTCCAGTGCGTGGAGTTTGTTTTTTTGTTTTTCCAGTAGTATTTCCAGATCGTCAACGATTGCGGTGGTTTCAACTTGTGCCAATAATGAATAGGGGAGTAGGACGACCCAACCCAAAACAAGAAAGTGGTATATGGTATTCATGATTAATGGTATAAATGTTGGTGCAGTGGTCTAATCAGTGACCAGTTCATCTACACCAATATAATACTCTAGATCAGGTATTGAGGACTTAGCGTCCTTTTTTTATACAAAAGGTACCACTATGGCATATCAAATACACCATCTATCCTTCTACAGGTTGGCCAAGTCGGTATAAAAGAAGTGATCCCACTGTAACCCCTGAGTAGGTTCCATCAAAAAATCGTGCAACAAGACCATTCCCACCCCGGTGGCGCCTTCTAATAATGTTGCTTTGGGTTCCCAAACAAATGCGTCACCTTGATCTTTAGGGCTCACCCCTTTCCATCCCAAATACACCTCGTTAGGCTGCATATGCTGGAGCAGAATGTCGAACCAATAGGTTTTACTTTGCTTGAAAGCTTCCTCTGAAAATACCTGAGCAAAACGGTGAAACATATGTAGACCACCTACGACACCATGACAAAAAGTCATGTCTATATCTGCCGGATTTTGGGGATTGGTCAGTATTTGAGATTGCTCAAGCGGGAGCTTGGTAATTTGTAACAACAACCGTTTGCCTTCCTCAAGGTAAGCATCATTGTTCAAGGCCTTGCCTGCATTTAGAAAAGCAATGCCCATGCCGGGATCACCGTAACACCAGGCGATCCGATTGGTCAATTGAGGGGCTTGGCCTGTATACAAGGATTGGGGGTAAATCAATTGTTCGTTTTGATTGACGACTCTCTTATCAAATAACCATTGGGCAATGGCCTCGATCATGGCACGAATTTCTTGAGTATCTGCTTCGGGAAGTATGTCGAGGGAGAGAATTTCGCATAAGTAAACCAAAATAGAGGGTTGCCCGTGCGAAAGCCCCAGACTGTACTCCATTTTTTGAGACATGGGGTATTTCCAAGCCAACCCAGCGTCACTTTTGACTGCAGTTTGTTGAAGGTATTGCAAGCTTTGCTGGATCACTGTTATCAAAGTTTCCTTAGACGTAAAACCATTGTGATACTGGGCAATTACAAACAACACTTTGCCAATGAAACCGTGCATGAGATCGTAGTTTTGGGCTTCGTGGGGCAAATTCATTGAAGCCATGACCACTTCCTGCAATCGGGCCAAATATTCCTCCACTTCTTCTTGGTCTAGCATTCCTCGGCTTACCAAGTAGTTGATGCCCCAGCCTATCCCCGCTACTCCCGATAGCGAAAGGCCTTTACTGGGATCGATACTTTCCAAACAATCGGTTACACAGCGATACACTACTTCCTCAAATTGGTTGTCTTGAGTATGTAAGGTATAGTCAGCCAGAAACAGGGCCAGCCCAATTTTGCTACTGTATAAGCCTCCGTAGTTAGAAAAATGGTCATAGTTGGTTACCAAATCCTGGGCTATTTTGGTAACCATGGCCAATAGTTGTTGAGTATCGGGTGATTGATGCATACATTAAGGGTATTTGATCAGTTCAAATGTAATAAACTTTCGTAACAGTTGTTCAGGCTAAAGGGACTTAGTAAATTCATCAGGTTGGCAGCTCATCATTTCTTAAAAACAACAATAATTGCTGCTTGATTTTTTCAGTAAGCACTTTAGGAACCTCAGTAGGGCGGGAGGTAGCCATGACCAGATCGAGGGCATTGACCTGTATAGGTTGCTGAAATACTGGAATGCTTATCTTGGAGTAATCAGGTTCATTACGTTGGTCAAATAACTGTGGATAGAGTAAAGTCAACTCTTGGTGTTTGAACCCAGTGGCATAGGCCAGCATTTGATACAAATCACTGTCTTCTATGGTTTTATTTTTTCGGATTTTATACTTGGTGTCTACAATCAAGGCTGGGTTTTGTAGCACAATGTCGGGTTGGATCAAGCCGGTGTTTTTACCAGCCTGATTGACGCCTAGGTAACGTTTAGGCTGAATTTGGGCTTGCCACTCGGGAAAGTGCCTTTGGATAAAACCTGCGATAAAATCTTCGTATACGACTTCCATAGGCAACAAAAAAGCAAAATTATATTTTTGACCAGCCTGATAGTTGATCATTTCGTTTCCTAAAAACATGGTACACATGTCCAAAATGGCTTGTTGAGCGGTTTGGGCTTCGTTCAAACGCACTTTCAGACAGTCTTCATAAGTTACAGGAACTGAACTCACCGAAGATAATAAATGCAAAATATGTTGTAGGCGTGCCACAGTGGGCGCATGTTGCGTAACCGAAAGCAACCATCGGGTGGTGTACTTTACAATTTGGTTGAAGCGATTGTCATACAACAATGGTGCATGACGACTGCGGAGTTTTTGCCAATTGCCAGTGGCCAGGTTTTCTTGTACATATTGAGTTACTGCCAATTGCCCTTTCAGAAAATTAAGTTCTTCGGTGCGTTCCTGGTACAGCTGAGTTGGTTGCTCCAAAAGTAGGTTTTCGGTATACGAGGCAAACAAGAAAATGCAGATTTCGGGCAATAACAACGATGGAGTAGCATCTATTCGAGTAAGCGAAAACGGAAAACGAATCCGTTGACTATAGCTCAAATAATACAATACATGGCGGAAACATAGTTCAGGAGCCGGAGCGGGTTGTATGTTAAAAATCTTAGGAAGCACCTGAAATTCTACGCCTTCGAAACGAAAAAAACCGACGTAGTTTCGAGCGCGCAAACGATTTTCATCAAAATCAAACAAGCGTTGCTGAGTGCTCACCTGAGCCGAGTGGTCGTCACAAAACAGGGCCCGGTTTTGCCATACCAAATCAAGGTAGCGTTTGAGTCGTTGGCTTTTTTCCTGGTCAAAGGGCAAGGTCAGGTAATCTCCAAATTCGAATAGGTGCATCATCGAAATTAGCTATTTTTTGGAAATTACCCAAAACCTCTCTCTACCAGGATTTAATTTTTATTTTTTAGTAAATCCGTTTTCTTTCAACCAACTTTGAGCCGCGTTGGTATACCAATGCCTCGAGAAATTATCTGCTTTCACAATTTGCTCATAATAAGGTTTGGCGAGGTTTTTTTTGCCATTACGGGCATAAAAATTCCCCATATATACATTTGCGTAAGGGTTTTGAGGGTGCGCTTTTAATAGTTTTGCTCCGATTTTCTTTATCTGGGTATCAAATGTATGAAAAGGCCCCAGCTCTCGACGAAAAGCTACTTCTTTCAAAAAGAGCAAATTATGCATCAAGTTGAGGTCGGCATAGTTTTCATAATCTGGAAATTGGGCGAATGCTTGTTTGAGCAATTGTACACTTCGGGCAAACTGGGTTTTATCGTAACGTGCCATAAAAGAGGCAGCCAATGCATTGGCCAATAACTGTTTGCGATAAAATACCTGGGTGTCTTTGGTAAAAGCTTGGGTAAAAGAAGTTTTGATCGGATCCAGCAAAGGAATTTGAGGGCGATTGAGCATAAAATTTTTCAAGAAACTCAAGACGAACAACGAGGCAGTGGCATCACCATAAATGAGGCGGGCTGGATCGCTCATAAGATTGTTATTGGCCAATAAAAACAGGGTAAGCTTTTGGCTGGGTATTTTTAGATAAAGCCCTGAGTAGCAATCGTATTGGCCATAGCCCCATACGAGTTTTTTGCCCATAAAATACTGACTAAAAATGCCATAGCCATAAGCCAAGTTTTTGCCAAAGGCTTGCATCATGCGGGCCTTGGATGAGGGCGAAATGAGTACATTTTGATCCAAAGCTTGGTTAAATATGGCCAAATCACGCACTGTAGATACAATGCCAGCAGAAGCCGATAGTCCATATTCTACTTTACCTGCTTGTATTTTACCTGCTTGATTGAGCTGGTAAGGATCAGCAAAGGCAACGTTTTGTTGCGATTTTTTACTGGTCAATACTCGAGTATAGGTCAGATGAAGGGGCTCAATAATCACCTTTTCCAGATATTTTTGAAAGGACATTCCGGCGGCTTTTTCTATCACTTGGGTCAAGGCGCCAAACCGAAAACTATAGTAAAACTGTTGACCAATATTACCTTGTGAAGTATGCGACAGAATGTGTTTGAGAAGTATTTTTTTGGTAAAATCTTGTTGAGGGAAGTATTTCCGAAGGGGATCATCCAGGGATAATTTGCCTTCTTCTACCAATTTAAAAATCAACACTGCAGTAAAGGTTTTGGTTAGGGAGGCAATCGGAACCAAGGTGTTTTGATTCATTGGCCTCTTTTGTGCTACATTGGCCCAGCCTAGGTAGTCTTCCAATACCGTTTGGCCTTGGTGTTTCACCAAGATGGCCATGCCAGGAATTTTGAAGTAATTTTTGAGTGCCTGTAATTCTTTAGTGAAGGTACTGATTTGTTGTGTAGTAAACGGGGGCGTTGATTGGGCTTGGGTAATTCCTGCCAACAGGAAAAGGTGTAGGAGTAATGCGTATTTGAATCTTGACATATGCTCGAGGTTTATATGGGTGATGTTGTAATATCAAGACAATAAGCGCTAGAGAGAGGTTGCTTTAGGGGGAGTTTTCTTTAGTTGGTAGTTTTGTTTAGTCCACAGTCCACGGTCGATAGTCCACAGTTTTCTTTAGTTGGTAGTTCGTAGTCAGTAGTTTTTTTAGTCCACAGTCCACGGTCCATAGTCCACTGATTGAATGCAAAGTGAAAAACGTAAAATGAAAAATGGTATTTCGCTTCGCAGAATTAATGATCAACAATTAAACATCAATAATCAATACGTCGCTTCACGCAACCATTTAGCCATAGAACAATGAGCCGTAGGCGGAACAATAGAACAATTTAACAATAGAACAATCAGCGAAGCGGAACAATTCAACAATAAAACTCAAGACAATTTTACCCCCATGACCAAGATGTCATCCAACTGGCGGTGTGTCTGGCCTCCACCTTGCATCCAGTGCTGGAGGGTTTCTTCCAAGGTTTTTTGCTGAAAGGGCATGGGGTGAGCGTGAATTTCGGCTAGCAACTGACGGAATTGCGTCACCATAAATTTTTTACCCCGTGGTCCTCCAAATTGATCAGCATATCCATCCGAGAATAAATAAAAAGTAGTAGGTTTTGAAATATCTACCTGATGACTTGTGAATTTACGGGTCTGCTCGCGTTGCTCTCCTCCAATGGGTAGTTTGTCTCCCTTGATTTGTTGCATGTGGTGATCTTGGAAGTAAATGAGGCTACCTTTAGCACTGGCAAAATGCAATATTTGATTCGTTTTATCAATGACTACCAACGAGATATCCATTCCATCACGGTTATCAGAACGATCTTGTTTGAGCGCGGTTCTTATTTGCTGGTGTAATTCATTCAGAATGACATCAGGTTGCCAAATTTTGCGTTCACTCACAATATGATTTAGTAAATCGTTGCCAATGAGGCTCATAAAAGCTCCTGGTACCCCGTGTCCGGTACAATCTACTGCGGCCAAAACCTGGTACCGATCCACGGTGTTGAAATAATAAAAATCACCGCTTACAATGTCGCGAGGTTTGAAAAGCACAAAAGAATTGGGAAAGTCTTTTTTGATGCGCTGGACCTGAGGCAGAATTGCAGTTTGAATTCTTTCGGCATAACTAATACTCGCGGTAATGTCTTCGTTTTTGCGTGATATTTCTTGATTGGCTTCCTTAAGCGTTTCGGCTTGGGCAGTCAATTCTTCCGTATATTGGGTCAATTCTTCGTTTTTCTCAATAATTTGATTTTTTTGTTTGACCACTTCAGCTGTTTTTTCCTCTACAGTTTTTTCCAGGCGAATTTTTTGTCTTTTGATATTATTGATACGCCAACGAAAGACCAAATAAATGATGCCAATGACGCTGACCAAAATGAGCGTCCTAAACCACCATTCGGCCCAAAAAGGTTTTAAAATCTCAAAGGTCACTTCTTGCACCTTACTCCATTGGCCTTCTTTGTTTTTGGCTTTGGCCAGGAAAGTATATTTTCCAGGAGCCAAGTTGGTATAGACCGCCTCTCGAGATCTTGTTTCGGGTGACCATTCCTTGTCACTTCCAATGAGTTTCCACTGAAAAACCACCTGGTCGGGCGCATGGTAACACAATGCTTCCAAATCAAAAGCAACATTGTTTTCAAAATACGGGAGACGCAATTGCTTGGGTACGGCAGTCCAATCGGCCAAACCTTCGTGATAGCCCCGATATTGGGCACTGTCCCAAGGTACAGGTTTCAGGAATAGTTTCATTTGGGCAATATGTACTACTGGAGCAATGGGTTGGATGGTGTCTGCTTTGGCATTATAACGTGCAATGCCCTTGACTCCACCAAACCACAATTGATTTTTAGAATCCCTGAATGCCGCCGCCAAATTGGGTTCGCCCGCCAAAAAACCTTCCTCTTTGCCATAGTGAATCGCGTTTTTGAAAGTGCCATCAGCGTCGAACTGAATTTTACTGACCCCCGCTTGGTGGGTTGCCCAGAGTTGATCGTTTTCATCGGTGGTCATAGCATACAAGACACTGGAAGGCAGCTTTAGCTGTTCGGTCATGTCTACAAATTTGCCGTTTTGATGGTACATCAAACCATTGCTACAAGCTACCCAAATTCTCCCCCACTTATCTTCCTGCGTTTGAATGACAAAATCAGATTTCAACCCGTTTTTTTTGGTGTAGACAGTCAGTTTTTTACCGTCATATTTGGCCAAGCCGCTGGGAGAGTTCAACCAGAAGTTTTTTTGCTGATCACGTTTGATACCAAAAACGAAGGCATTGGGCCATTGAGTAGATTGCCACTGGGCATCTTCAATGATTTTGTTTTGGTAGGTTTTTATAATGCTTCCCGACCCTACCAGAGAAAACCAAAGCGTATCTTTTTCTTGATATACTGCGGTAGGAGGGGATATTAACTGGTAGCGAGAGAGGACATTATCAAATTTTTGCCCGTCAAACTCAAAAATGCCAAAAGGCTGGAGCGTCATCGCCTGGAGTTTGCCATCCGATAATTCAAAAAAACGAAATACTCGAGTGTTGGGAGATTCGGTAAGCGGAAAACTTTGAAAACTAGAGCCGTCAAACCGAGCAATTTGATTATGAAATCCCGCCCACATTTGTTTTTTATGGTCTTCGTGAAACGACCAAGTGACCACGCTTTTTAGCCCATCTCGTTGGTCAAAGTTTACAAATCTTTCTCCACTGTATTTCAATACCCCATAACCTGAATTATTGGTACCTAGCCAAATGTTGCCTTCGCGATCTTGAGTAAAGCCCTGAACGGTATTATGAGGGAGACCGTTTTTGGCATCGAAATGCTGGAAATGTTGTCCATCATAACGCAAGCAGCCTACACTATTCGATCCCAGCCAAATATGTCCATTTCGATCTTCATAGTTACTATTGATCTGACTATTAAGAAAAGTGGAGGGAAGTTTCATTTCCTGGATTTTTGAGCCATCGTGGCGAAATAAGGGAGAAGGAGTACCAGAAGGACGATACCAAATGCCTCCTTTGCGGTCTTGAAATTGGATGAGGACAGGCGTTTTTCCGTCAAAAATCTCAGCAGGGAGTGAAGTAGGTACCAAAGTCCTGTTTTTTAGCTCATAAGCTTTGCCCAACAA
>CALDJV010000637.1 GCA_937899305.1 uncultured Cytophagaceae bacterium | reverse complement strand
TGATTTTTTAGGCAATGTACCTCTTATTCAAAATGCTTGCCGCTCACTAATGATTATAAAGCCACCTCAACTTCTAATCATGACTTTAAACCAAATCCTTTATCCGGCAGGTTTTCATCAATATTTTTAAAGTCGAGATGACTTCTATGCCTTACTTTATTGAATATCCAGTTTCATTTCTGGAACTTATACTACAAATGTATAGGAAGCTAACAAATAAAAATATTTCAACTATATAAAGCTACAATAGAGGATTATTTTAAGACTTCTACTTCAAAATTGAAAATCCGTTTACGGAAATAACGGGCAATAAGTTTCGCTGATGGGAGGTTTTGAGCCATGAGTTCTATTGGAGTAGGCGAAGAATTTAAAAATAAAACCACTCCACCATCTTTGCGGCGCGTAATTTCTACTTTTTGAATTTCTTCTAAATGCAACACAATCGCAAAAATTTGATGGGCGTAAATTCGTAACAACAACCCCTCGGCTAAAACCTGAAAGTTGGCAAAAGGCATTTGGTGTTCGTTAACGTACCTTTTGCTCCCCAATGTGGCCACCAGGTGATTGATTTCTTGGTTACCCGATTTGAACAACAACTTGATAGAGCCTACCCCACCCATACGGAGGTTTTTCCAAAGGCTCACGTAGCCGCCATAGGGCGCCACCTGCTTGGGTTCCAGGGTACCCGATAAATTATCCAATGTAAATATTTCCAAAAGAAGGGAGGTTACTGCTTACAAAAATTTTCAGAATAACTATTTGACTACTCAGGTTGTTTTTATTTTGTCAATCTTTATTTTGCAACAAAAATTTTCCAAGTCCACACACTGTTTCTATGAAAGTACTCATTATTGAAGATGAAGCACCCGCCAGCCGTCGTTTACAAAAACTCATTGGTGAAATAGACACGACCATCGAGGTCATTACGGTGTTGGACAGTATAGAAAGTTCGGTGGCGTGGTTACAACAAAACCCCACACCAGAGGTCATTTTTATGGACATTCAATTGGCCGATGGGGTCAGCTTTGAAATTTTCGAGCAAATTAAAATTCAAACCCCGATCATTTTTACCACTGCCTACGACGAGTTTTCATTGCGTGCTTTTAAGGTAAATAGCATCGATTATTTGCTCAAACCCATTAACAAAGAGGAGCTTGCCCAAAGCATCCACAAATTCCAACAACTTAAAGACCACCTGTCTACTGATCATTATCAGCAACAACTAGGCAACTTATTGGACAGCTTACAACCCAACAAAGCCAGTTACAAGAATCGTTTTTTGGTAAAACTAGGAGATCGGCTTGAATCGGTTTCGGAAGAAAACATTGGATACTTCCAAGCCCGGGATAAAATGGTATTACTTATTACTCAAAACGGCAAAAAATATCCAGTAGATTACTCCTTGGACGACCTGGAACGCTTGCTCCACCCCGATTATTTTTTCCGAATCAATCGTCAGTTTGTGGTACGTATAGACGCCATTCAAAGCATTCATAGTTATTTTCATGGCAAATTAAAGATCGTACTGGCTCCTAAAGTAAACGACCAAGACATTGTAATTAGTAGAGAAAAAAGCGCGCAGTTCAAGCAATGGCTCGACCAATAGTACACTACACAGCTCCAGACCTCTATTATATTCCTAACCCTTGAGGGTACTCCAACAAAACTGTTCAATCATTCATGTTCGCCATTATATTAGGTCTTGGATATTGACGTTTGCTTAAATAACAAGTCAGTACCTCCTATTGCTGGCCTCCGTTACCAACATTATTTCCTCTCATTATTTTCCTGCTCCTCTCCCTCTATTATCATTTTGCTTCGGTCATAACTTCTTCTTTATGAAGTAATTAATGGTTCTTTGATCATTTTTTTGGTCATGCTACAATCCATCATTCAGGTTCTTTACGTATTTAGCTAACCTGATTTGTTTAATAAATTTTACCAAAAATTAAACAACTATAATGTAAGATCATTAAAATATTGCGTTCAAAAACAATCTATAGTTGCAATTTGATCAAAAAAATATATGTCACTACTTGTATTTTTGTTTAATATTTTTTTAATTTGATTAAACAAAAGGAAAAAGATAACACAAATTATGCAATCACTAGAATTCTCTTCGATAGACCAGGTTTCAAAATCACTGAAGCCATTTGCTCTCAAGCTTACCAAAGATGTAGAGCAAGCAAACGACTTGTTACAGGAAACCATGCTAAAGGCCTTTACCAATAAGGATAAATTCGCCAAAGGCACCAACCTTAAGGCGTGGTTGTATACCATCATGAAAAATACATTCATTACGAACTATCAGCGCTTGGCTCGTCGCAATACATTCATTGATAGTACTAATAATCTTCACTATATAAATTCTGTAGACAATACCGTGGATAACAATGCGTATGCAAACTTTACCTTGCAAGACATTAACAAGGCCATCAATAAGCTAGACAAAGCCTACAGCACGCCGTTTATTATGCATTTCAAAGGATTCAAGTATCATGAAATTGCCGACAACTTGGAAATCCCCATTGGCACAGTGAAAAACCGCATCCATATTGCTCGAAAAGAATTGAAAGAAAGCTTGAAACAATACGCACTTAGATAGCCTATTGCGGTAAGGAGATCTTTTTAAGAAAGTAAGGCAAGTTGTTACTTAAACAAATGTAGACCATATAAAACAAGCCGACGTCAGTCAACCGACCTTGGCTTTAAGTATAGATAGGGAATTGTTTATGATGAATCGCTGGAAAATTGGGTCTAGTGGTTCATTATTTTTTTGATACCAATACCCAAACCTATACATCAGCGATCATCTTAGTAAAACGGAAAAAATAACCTAATCCATTTACCTAATCTCTGGCTGCTATACTTCGTCAAAAAATAGTGCAAATAGCGCTGCTATTAGCCAATTTTTTAGA
>CALDJV010000636.1 GCA_937899305.1 uncultured Cytophagaceae bacterium | reverse complement strand
GTTCGGAAAAGATGAAGTCAAGAATATCAATTTATTTTGGCCCTATTCCTTAAAAATAAATCAACCCCAAAAAGGCATATACCTTACAAGCATTCATTATTTTTTGATCACCATCTTGAATCCTACTCCGTGAATGTTCTCAATTTTAATAGCCGAGTCCGCCTTTAAATATTTGCGCAACCGCGTGATGAACACATCGAGACTACGACCAAAAAAGTAGTCGTCATCGCCCCAAATATTGGTAAGAATTTCTTCTCGTTTAAGAATTTTGTCTTGGTTGAGGCAAAAAAACCGCAATAACTCGGCTTCTCGCTGGGTAAGGCGCCGCGCTTTGTCTTCTTGGAATTGCAGGTGCAGGTCGGCAAAATCAAATTGATAATCACCTATTTTAAATTTAGACTGACGGGTATCGGACATCGCAAACCGACTGCGTTTCAGGAAGATTTCAATCTTAAGCACGACCTCTTCCATACTAAATGGCTTGGTGAGGTAGTCGTCGGCTCCTAGTTTCAAGCCAGTAATTTTATCTTCTTGTAATGATTTGGCCGTCAAAAAAATAATGGGCACCTGCTGATTGAGCTGCCGAATATGCTCAGCCAAAGTAAAACCATCCATTACGGGAAGCATTACATCTAACAGGCACAAATCAAAGTCTTGATTTTGAAACGCTTGCAAACCTGTTTGCCCATTTTCGCAGTGAGTCACTTGATAATCTCTGAGTTCGAGGCTATCCTTAGTCACCAGCGCCAAACTGGCGTCATCTTCTACAAATAATATTTTTGCTTTCATAAACCACTATATCTAATGTACTAAGGGTAACATCATTGCTCCAAAGGAATGACAATATTAAAACAGCTCCCCTGTCCTTCTTCGCTTCTAAGTGAAAGTTTCCACCCATGGGCATCTACCATTTTTTTGACATAATCTAACCCCAAGCCAAAACCTTTTACATTGTGTACATTTCCGGTCGATACCCTAAAAAATTTATCAAATATCTTTTTGTGATACTCCTTTTTGATGCCTAGGCCTTCGTCTTGCACCGAAAGCACCAGCCCCCTTCTCGAACCATTCTGGCGCTGCGTGCTTACCAAAATGTTGGGCAAATCGGGCGAATATTTAATGGCATTGTCCAAGAGGTTATATAAAATATTGACCAAGTGCTCCTTATCGGCCCGAATGGTGGCAGGTTGCGCCTGTAAATCGGTATGCAGGTTGCCTCCGAGCTGTTTTACCTTGAGAGCAAAACTTACCAAAACTTCCTGCATCAGTTCATGCACATCCAGCGATTGTAGATTGAGCTGGAGTTTTTCCCGGTCCATCCGGGCCGATTGTAATACTTTTTCGATTTGATTTTGCAAACGGGTGTTCTCATTTTTTATGATCTGGGTATAACTCTGGATTCGCTCTTGGTCTGCCAACACCCGCGGGTTACCCAGTAAATCGGCAGTAACCGCAATGGTAGATAAAGGAGTTTTCAACTCATGTGTCATGTTATTGATAAAGTCCCGTTGTACTTCCGAGAGTCGTTTTTGTCTCAGAATAACAAACAGCGTATAACTAAAAAACACGGTGACGATTAACAGAATGAAGGATGAAAATATCCAAATATCCATTTGGCTGGCCAGGTAAGTCGTTTTATTGGGAAAACGAATACCAAAATAATATACGTATTGGTCGTACTTGGGCAATTTGGGGCGGGGTGTGGGGAAAGTATTGGGTTTTGAACTCAGGTAGCTTCCGTACACCATTTTATCGGTAGAACAATCATAAATACCGTATTCGTATTCGGTCGCCAATCCTCGTTTAGCGAAATTTTCTTTGAGTAAATGTTCCAACACATTGGCGTCTATGACATCGTTTACATTGACGACAAAATAATCGGAAGACAGTTGTTTGATGGAGATGGGTTTTACAGTATGCTGATTGATCACTGCGATTCGCTGGGCCACTTCGCGAAGTGCTACATGAATGGTTTGATGAAGCTGTTTTTCTTTGATGTCGAATGCCCGCCGAACCCAGTAAACCTGGGTAACTACAATGCCTACGATGGAAAAGGTAGCCAATGCAATGATTAAACGTATGGTTCTGCGCGTCATTTTCTCAGTGTGTGGTTTTGAGCAATAAATGGATCACTACTACTTTTAGGGAGTATCTAAAAAATAACATACCCAATTAGTAGCCGTTCTTTCACGGATATATTTCGTTATTTTTATTGCCCGTAGCGCTGCTATGGGCGCAAAAAATAGCCTCATCTATCCGTAAAACCACTGGCTCTAATAGGGAGACTATTTATTACATCCTCCCTTACTTATTGCTGATAATCAATCAATTTACCTCCTTTTTCGCTAGTGGGTTGTTCTATTAACAAGCCATTAACAATCATTAGTAAGGTTTAACATCTTGCTTTTTGACAAGGCTGGCACCATTGATCGGGAAAAAGCCACAACTCATCGAAGTTTTTCACCTGTACCTTGATTCCTGCGTTCATGGTTGTAGACACCAATCAAAATTACAGGCATGAAAAAAAGCAAATACCACTACCAAAATATATTTTTAATTGATGACGACCGATTATTTATCGTTAAATATCACAAAATCTTTACAAATCTACTACAACGTATCAATGTCGATTTCAGCATGAGTGTGGCCACGGCCTTGGTTAAGTTAGAAGATTTACACGCTCGCGACAAATTCCCAGAGTTGATTACCCTAGACTGGAATTTACGCCTGGGAAATGGGGCATTATTTTTAGAAAAGTTCAAACAACAGTTTGCCAACTTATACCCCAATACCAGGGTATTGGTCATCTCGAGCATGGCTCAAGAAATCGCTTCCGAGCAACAAGCCAATTATCCTTTTGTAATGGATGTGTTGCCCAAACCAGTTTCAATGAAGGAGTTGGCTCAAAGACTTTGAATTCATCCCCAAGGATATAAAATAAAAATGCCCTCATTGACCACCAAAAGAGATGAGATTAAATTACTATCACTGATTATTTACTTGACCGATTCTTATATAAAAAAACCTGTTTGATTGCTTTCAAACAGGTTTTTTATTGATATTATCATTTAGGTCCCTATCTCCCCAGATATACCATCAAGATAGAAATATCGGCAGGCGAAACCCCACTAATGCGAGATGCTTGACCGATGGTTTCGGGGCGAATCGTTTTGAGTTTTTCTTTCCCTTCGGCCGATACCGCCTTAAGTTGGTCATAGTCAAACTCACCAGGGATTTTAAACCCCTCTAGCTCGTATAACTTCTGGGCCATTTTTTCCTCCTTCTCAATATAAGAGGCATACTTGGTCAAAATCTCCACTTGCTCTATCACTTCATGGTCAAATCCCTTGAGAAAAGTATCAATGTTGTTTTCCAGCGACCGTAGTTTCTCAAAATTTACTTCTGGGCGTTTTACCAAGTTCATCAAAGCCGATTTTTCTTTGATAGGAGCCGTCCCTAAAGTTTGCAAGTGATCATTGATCTCAGTAGGCTTGTATTTTATTTTGGCCAACTCAGCCGATAATTGCTTGATTTGCTCCCGCTTCTCTCTTACTCTTTGCATACGCTCTTCCGAAGCCAGCCCCAACTGATATGACTTTTCGGTCAGACGTAAATCTGCATTGTCCTGCCGAAGCAATATACGATATTCGGCCCGAGAGGTAAACATTCGGTAAGGTTCGTCGGTCCCTTTGTTGATCAGGTCGTCAATCAATACGCCAATGTAAGCATCAGAACGGTTCAAGATAAATGGCTGTGCTTCTTTCACCCTCAGGTGCGCATTGATTCCAGCCATCAAACCCTGACAAGCCGCCTCTTCGTATCCGGTAGTTCCATTGATTTGCCCAGCAAAAAACAACCCATCTACCAATTTGGTCTCCAGCGTCATTTTGAGCTGAGTAGGTGGAAAATAATCATACTCGATGGCGTATCCAGGTCTAAACATTTTGGCTTGCTCAAAACCAGGAATCAATCTCAATGCCTGGTACTGTACATCTTCAGGCAACGAGGTAGAAAAACCATTGACATATACTTCTACGGTATCCCATCCTTCGGGTTCTACAAATATCTGGTGACGATCACGTTCGGCAAATCGATTGATTTTATCTTCGATAGAAGGGCAATAACGAGGCCCCAGCCCTTTGATACGCCCCGCAAACATGGGTGATTTTTCAAAACCAGTTTCCAGTACTTCGTGTACTTTCTTGTTGGTATAAGTAATGTGACAGCTCCGTTGTTGCTTTAGTTTTGGCGTATCGGCATACGAAAACTTACCAGGATCTACATCTCCGGCTTGTTCTTCCATAACCTCATAATTGATACTTCGGCCGTCTACTCGAGGAGGAGTTCCGGTTTTCATTCGCCCTGCCTCAAACCCCAAGTCTACCAATTGTTTGGTAATGCCTACCGATGCTCGCTCACCAGCCCGGCCTCCACCAAATTGTTTTTCCCCAATGTGGATCAAGCCGTTCATAAAGGTGCCACTGGTCAAAATAACCGAGTTGGCCGGAATTTCTAAACCCATGGAGGTAGTCACGCCCACCGCACGATTGTCTTTCACGACAATGCCCGTGATCATTTCCTGCCAAAAATCTACATTAGGATTTCGCTCCAAAGTCAAACGCCATTCTTCGGCAAAACGCATTCGATCACTTTGGCATCGGGGGCTCCACATAGCAGCGCCCTTCGAGCGATTCAACATCCGAAACTGAATCATTGTCTTGTCAGTTACGATACCGCTCATTCCTCCCAATGCATCTATCTCTCGTACAATTTGGCCTTTGGCTACTCCTCCCATGGCTGGATTACAAGACATTTGTGCGATCTTGTTCATATCCATGGTGACCAATAAAACCTTAGAGCCCAGATTGGCCGCTGCCGCTGCTGCTTCGCATCCGGCATGACCTCCCCCCACTACTATCACATCATACTTTGGAAACATTGCTATAATGATTAATTACAAATTGTGAATGTTCCTGATAAAGTACAAATCCTTATCGCTGGAACCATTCAACAAGTATCACTTCTAAAAATTTTACAAATATAACAAAAAGTGAGTTATAAAGTTCAGAGCTAAAAATACGGGACTGTTTTATTTTTCTATTGTTGGTTCCTTCGGCTTCGCTCAGGACTAAAGGTTTCGCTTCGCTCATTGTTAAATTGTTCTATGGTTAAATTGTTGCGCGAAGCGACAATTAGTTTCTTATTTTCGCAAATATGACAACAAATATGTTATTCCGCTTTGCGCTACTGTGGACTATGGACTGTCGACCGTGGACTAAAAAAAACTACCAACTCCCAACTAAAGAACTATTGACTATAAATCAAGTCTGCACAACGTGAGTAGATATTCCAGCATATCCGCCAAATTCGGGTTTGCCTACTACATATACTTCGGCTTCGGCAAAACCCACTCGATATACTTTGATCTCTTCCAGATTACGCTTGAGGGTATCTACTAAATTTTGGAATCGTCGGGCAATTCTGGTCTCCTCTGCATCGTACCAACTTTCTTCAGCTACTGCATTTTTAAAAAACGCTTCCAAAGTCAATTCTTTTACCCGGGCATCCTCCATTTCATGGGCCAGTTCTATCACTTTTTCTGGCGATAATTCGCCTTTGTAATTCCAGTAAAAAGACTCAAAGGGATAATCAGACTCGCTCATAAACAGCAGGCCATCACAAGCCCGGTCCAACGATCGCAATAAATTATCGTATTCTTCTGCCATATTCTAATTGTTTGAAATAATACAGTTGCACTTTACAAAAAATTGTCCAGTTTTATCATAATTTCAACAACTTTTCACCCAGTAATATGCATCCTCAGATCGCCTAAACCTCAGGTTGTTTCAGGAAATCAATCAAGGCCTTAAGCTCTTACAAAGCAGTATTCATTATTGATGTCAAACTCAGGGGTTTGAGGAAGCGGCTATCTTCCAATAAGATCTTGCAATCAAAGCATTGATGATATATTTTACTACATACTACTAGACATTTTTCGTTTGTGGAGACACAAACGAAGGCGGCCGCGCCGTGGGCAGTGTCTTCACTGCCCACTTTAGCCAAAATGTCCAGTAATATGATATTATCGGAGGTTTTGCACCCATCATCAACAAAACTCAAGGGTCGTATCTTGAGTCTGATAGGGTCAATAAATTTATTTTTAACATTATTTAACTAAAATCGCACTAAAAACAAACGTACTGGTTATCTTGAATATGCATTAGCATTCAAAAATTCATTAATTTTGTTTTGGAGCCTATCCTACTACTGAGCATTTTTCAGTGATGCCCCCCCTCAGCCAAGTCTTTGGTTTTACTGAAGGGGAGTCTAGGAGGAAGGGAAGTAATAGGTATTTTCATTTATAAAAGCACAAACTAAGGCAAACACCCTGTTAACAAGGTTTTCACTATCAATTTCAGTCAAAATACCAAATAGCAGGAAAATCAAGAATGTCTTAAATAATAACAAGAAACACTAAACATAGCTGTAGATATTATGAACAACACCATAAAAACCATTTTATTGAGCTTTGTATCGGCCATCGTGGGCGGATACAGTTTTTACCTCATGAGTAAGTCTTCCGCACCGGCAGAAAATGATAATCAAGGAAATCGCGTCATCCAAGAACGCACCGCCAGCGATACCAAAATCGTCAACAACAAGTCCATTGTAGAACTCAATGGTGACTTTAAAAAAGCCTCCCAATTGGCTACCCGTAGTGTGGTATACATCAAAACGGTATCAGATGCCAAGTATAACTCTTATGACATGTTTGATTTCTTCTTTGGTGGTCGAGGCCGAGGGCGCAAACAATTGGCTTCTGGATCGGGCGTGATATTTACCGACAATGGCTACATTGTTACCAACAATCACGTAATTGAAAATGCCGAAACCATTGAAGTGATCCACGAAAAAAAGTCTTACAAGGCCAAGGTAATTGGCACCGACCCTTCATCGGACATTGCAGTATTGAAAGTGGAAGCCAAAGGTTTACCCGGTATTACCCGAGGTACTTCCAAAAAATTATCAGTTGGAGAATGGGTGCTGGCCATTGGTAACCCGTTTAACCTCACTTCCACAGTTACGGCAGGTATTGTAAGTGCCAAAGGACGAGACATTGACTTATTGGGTGGACAGTTTCCGCTGGAGTCTTTTATCCAAACTGATGCGGCCATCAATCCTGGCAATAGTGGAGGAGCTTTGGTCAATATCAAAGGACAATTGGTAGGCATCAATACCGCTATTTTATCCCGCACTGGTTCGTATGCTGGATATGGCTTTGCCGTTCCAGTAGACATTGTAGCCAAGGTATTCAATGACTTGGTACAGTATGGTGAGGTGCAAAAAGCCTTTACTGGTATCAAGGTCAGTGACTTGAACACCAAATTGGCCCAAAGGTTTGATATCAAAGCCAACTCGTTTAATGGCGCTGTGATTACCGACATCGAAGATCAAAGTGAAGCAGCCAAGATCGGCTTGCGACCTGGCGACGTGATTCTACAAATCAACAACAACAAGATAGATGGCAAAAGCGCCTTTATGGAAGAGATGAGTTATTACCGCCCTGGCGATCAACTAAAAGTGACTTATCGCCGAGGTACGCAAACCAAAACAGTAAAGTTGAAGTTGAAAAACCGAGAAGGCACTACTGGCGTGTTGAAAAGACAAATTTTCTACTCTAAAAAACTAGGAGTAGAACTAGAAAAGATCTCCAAAGCAGAGCGTCAAAAGCTGCGTGTCGAGAGTGGTGGAGTCAAAATTGTAAAAGTGCGTCGAGGCTTGTTTAGTCGCTTACGAATGCGCGAAGGGTTTGTCATTACCCACATCAATCGTCAGTTGGTGAAAAATCCTAAAGATGTAGAAGATTTGTTGATGGATTTGGAAGGAAAGGTATACATCCAAGGGGTGAGCAAAGACGGTTCTCGTGGATATTATCAGTTTTATTTCTAATATCATACTACTAGTGCTCTGGGAACTAAATTCCTTACACATTATTCGGCCTCTTTTGCGGACTGACTTCACCTAAAAAA